>JAGODA010000099.1 GCA_017998475.1 Spirochaetota bacterium
GTGATGGACAGGCAGGCCGGCGGCCTCGCCGCGGTGGTCGAAAAGGTGTTCGACGTGGAGGACGTCGACGCCCTCTTCACCGTGTTCTCCTTCGCGGAGGAGAAGAGCGCGCTCATTATCGCGCGGAGCAGGCACGACCGCATCGCGGTGAACGAGCTCATGAAGTGTTTCGGGGGCGGGGGCCACGAGAGGGCCTCGTCCGCGCTCGTCAAGGGCAGGGCCGGCGGCGAGGTGTTCCGCGAGTTCATGGCGCATATCGACTCCTCGCTCGTTCCGGCGGCGATGGCCACCTCGCTCATGACGCGCGACGTGCGCGTCATCGAACAGCACTGGAGCCTGCTCGAGGCGTCCATGTTCCTTGAATCCTCAAACCTTACGGGCGCGCCGGTCGTCGACGCTGACGGCGCTCTGGCCGGAATCATCACGCTCCGGGACATCATGAAGGGAAGAAAAGCATCGCAGATGCACGCCCCCGTTAAGGCCTATATGACGCGCAAGATCATCACCGGCTCCCTGTGCACCACGGTCCGCGAACTCGAGGAGATTTTCTTCAGGCGCGGAGTGGGGCAGATTCCCATTATGGACGGGGGGAAACTCGTGGGGATCATCACGAGGACAGACTACCTCAATCATATATATCCCGATCGCGCGTCGGGAACCGAAAACGGTGAGTGAGCCGCGGGTTTCGCTTCCGACGGCGCACTGTGGCAAATAGTGGTTGATTTTTTTGTTCGCGCGCGGTGAATCGATAGCGTGAACGCGTCCGCGTTGTAACCGTGTCAAGCGTTCATTCGGCCGGACCCCCGCGGGAATGGCGGATCCGTCATCGACGGGAGGCGGCGGACCGATGCGGTGATCTCACAGAGCAACTCTTAAGGCCATCGGAGGATGTAATGGCGAAGTCATCTCGACTCACGAAAATCGCCCTCGGTGTGCTCGCCGCGCTGATCGTTACAGTGTTCGGCGCTGGCTGGTATTTTTCAAGCCAGGTGATAACGCCGGTGATGAAAGACTACGACGAAACCTACCGCATCGAGATAAAAGCGGGTAAAATCGTCGAGAAGGAATTCAAGGCGCTCCCCATACAGGAAGTATTCATCGATTCGCCGTTCGGCTACAGATTGCACGGCCTCTACATCCCCGTGAAAAACTCGAAAAAGACCGCGATAATAGCGCACGGAGTGACCTATACCCTGATGGGCTCTATCAAATACGTCGATATATTCAGGAAGCGCGGATTCAACGTGCTGGTCTACGACCACCGTCACCACGGAAAAAGCGGCGGCGAAAACGTCACCTTCGGAGTCTACGAAAAGCACGACATGAAGGCCGTCGTCGACTGGGCGCTGGAGAAGTGCGGCCAGGACTGCCTTGTCGGCGTGCACGGCGAATCCATGGGCGCGGGGATCGCGCTGGAATACGCGGCGATCGACGACCGCGCCGCCTTCATCATCGCGGACTGTTCTTATTCAGACCTCACGGAACTTCTCTCATTCCGGCTGAAGGCGGATTTCGGACTGCCGTCGTTTCCCATGATGCCCGTGGCGAGTCTGGTCAGCAAAATGCGGGGCGGGATGTTTTTCTCCGAGGTGTCTCCACTGCGCACCATCGACAGGCTCCGCATGCCGGTGCTCTTTATTCACGGCGCGGACGATACGTACATTCCGCCGGAGATGTCCCGTATGATGTACGAACGGAAAAAGGGACGGCGCATGTTTTTCCTCGCGCCGAACGCCGGTCACGCGCTCGCCTTCTGGAACAACAGAAAAGAATACGACGCCAGGGTCGGTGAGTTCCTGAAGGGAATCGGCGTCCGCTGATGGAGGTACAAAAGGCGCAGGACTGCTGCGGCCCGTCGATCTTCTCCGAGGAGACCGAGTTTAAACGGGAGCTCGGGTTCCTCGAGACCGTGTCGATCGTGATCGGCCGCATCATAGGGTCCGGGATTTTCCGCACGCCGGGGCCCATAATGGCGCTGGTCGGCTGCACCTCTCTCTTCGCGCTGGTGTGGATCATCGCCGGCGTCATCACGATCTTCGCTGCCATGTGCTACGCGGAGCTCGTGGCCATGATCCCGAAATCGGGAGGGCCGTACGTATTTCTTCGGGCGGCCTATCCTCCGGTGTTCACCTTTCTGCGCGGCTGGGCCATGTTCTTCGTTTCTGAAACCGCGTCCATAGCGGCGGTGGCGCTGGTCTTCGCGGAGTACGGCGGCGCGCTCTGGCAGATCGCCGCGGGCTATCCGCTGCCCGGCGCCGCCGTTATCGCGATCGCCCTCTCGACCATCGCGCTTCTCACCGCCGTCAACTGCTTCGGCGTGTTCCTAAGCGGCGTCGTGCAGGACGTCTTCAGTTTCATCAAGGTGGCGGCCATCGGCGCCGTCATCGGGATATGCTTCACGGCGCAGGGCAGCTTCTCCCATTTCAGCGCGCCATTCTGGCCGGATGAATGGGGGTGGGGCACGGTGCTCGCGGTGGGGGCGGCCCTCCGCTATTCGTTCTTCGCCTACAGCGGATGGGAGGGCGCCACGTATGTCGCCGAGGAGGTCAGAAACCCGAGGAAAAATCTTCCGCTGTCGCTTTTCATCGGCATCGCGGGCGTGCTTCTGCTATACGCCGGCGCCAACTCCGCCTACCTGTACCAGCTGCCCGTCGACGCGATCAAGGAGTCGAGCTGGATCGCCGTGGACGCCATGAAGGCGGCCGCAGGCGGCATAGGCGGGGCGCTCATCTCGGTCGCGGTGATGGTGAACACCTTCGGCAACGTAAGCACGCAGATCCTCTGCAAGGCGCGCACATGGCAGGCCATGGCGCGGGACGGCCTCTTCTTTAAAAAGTTCGCGGAGATACACCCGAAATACAAAACGCCGAATTATTCCATGGTGTTCCAGGGCCTGTGGGCGGCGGTGCTTTTATTGTTCGCGGCTTCGGCGCGCCATTCGTACGAAACGATCATAGATTTTTTCAGTTTTACGGGGACGGTTTTCAATATAATGACGGTATGGTCGGTGGTCGTGCTCAGAAAAAAATATCCCGACGCGCCGAGACCGTACAGGGCCTGGCTGTACCCGTTCAGCATTATCGTGGTCATAGCCTTCTACCTCGCCTACATGGCGGTCACGCTGATCACGGCTTTCGTGCCCTCGATGCTGGGTGTTCTGCTGACATCGACGGGCCTCATTTATTACTACCGACACCGGATTTTCCCGGGTGCCGCGACCACCGACAGGAAGGAGTGACATGACGGCGATTTCCCCCGGCGACATACCGCGTATGCGCCAGTTCCTCGATGAGCGAATGCCGCGCTACCTGTCGGTACTCGAAGAGATGGTCGGCATCAACAGCTTTACCGGTAACCCCAAAGGGGTTAATTGTCTCGCCGCGTACACGGTCGAGCTCTTCGCGCCGCTCGGGTTTATCGCGGACCATGTGGATTCCGCACGGGGCGACGGAGCCGGAAGGCACCTGGTGCTGACGAGGAACGGGAGCTCCGGAATGACGATAGGATGCGTGTCGCATCTCGATACGGTATTCACCGAGAAAGAAGAGAAATACAATAAATTCCGTTTCCGCGTGGAGGGAGACAGGGCGTACGGTCCCGGCACCAACGACATCAAGGGCGGCACCGTCGTGATGCTGATGATGCTCGAGGCCTTGAGGGAGTTCGCTCCCGCCGTGTTCGAGTCCGTCACATGGGTGCTCCTGTTCGACGCCACCGAGGAGACCGAATCGGACGATTTCGGCGCGCTCTGCCTGGAACGTATAGGCCCGGGCGGCCGCGCGTGCCTCGTGTTCGAGGGGGGCGAAATACAGGAAGGAGCGTTCAAGCTGGTTACTTCCCGGAAGGGCCGCGCGGTCTTCAAGATACTCGCGCGAGGCAAGGCCGCCCACGCGGGCGTAAGCCACCGGGAGGGAGCGAGCGCCGTCGTTCAGCTCGCGGAGACCATTCTGCGCGTTTCCGAGCTGACCGATTACGAGCGCGATCTGACCGTTAATATCGGGCGCGTCAGCGGAGGCATCGCGATCAATAGAGTGGCCCATTACGCGGAGGCGGAAGGCGAGATGCGCGCGTTCGACAGCGCCGTCCTCGAAAGGGGCCTCGAGGGACTCAGGGCCCTCAACGGTCTTTCAACCATCGGATCGGATGACGGGTCATACCGATGCAGGGCGGTGGTAAGGGTCCTCAGACGGAACCCGGCATGGCCCGATAACGAGGCGAGCATGAGGCTGTTCAACTACTTCGAACGGGCGGCCGATAGTATGGGTATGAAGGCCGTTCCGGAGGCGAGGGGCGGGCTGAGCGACGGGAATTTTACCTGGGACGGGGTGCCGACACTCGATGGACTGGGTCCCGACGGCGAAAACGCCCACTGCTCGGAGAGGAATACGGATGATGGGAAGGATCAGGAGTACGCGCTCATCCCCTCGTTCGTTCCGAAAGCGATGCTCTGCGCGATAGCCTGCTCGCTGCTGGCCGAGAACGGACACTGAACCGCCGCGCTGAAACACGGCATGAATAAACAAGCATACGCAATTTTCTGGATTATGGCCGCGGCTCTGCTGTTCTCCCCCGGGGAAGCGCACGGGATGGGTAAGGCCGCCGATATGCCGGACGTTAACAGGCGTCCTTATGATTATCAGGTAAAGGGTGTCGAAACCATTGGGTTTGATCGCGGTGATTTTCGTCTGGTACTGAGGGCACGGCGTTTTGCGCAGGGGAACGCGGTATGGGCGGAAATACAATGGTCGCCCGGAGCCGCTGGAGCAAAGGACCTCCACATGGAATTCGACGGCCGTCCGGTCGCGCTGTCGAAAAAAGACCGCGATTACGCGGGCATGTTCGCGATAGCGCCTGACGAAAAACCGGGGAAAAAGACGATCATCCTGTACAGGGACGACTCGGGAAGGCGGATAAACCATCACTTCGAATTGAACGTCGCGCGCGCCGATTTCAAACAATATCCGCGTCCGATAAATCTGGGACGGTTCTCCAATATCAGCCTGGTTCCGCCGCCTGATGTGCTGGCGTTCATCGAGGCCTGCTCGCGGAAGAAGAAAGAGGCATTCGAGAGAAAATCCCCCGGCGTCCCCGGCGGACCCGTGTATCATCCCCGCGACGCGCATTTTATCACATCACCGTTCTGGGCCGGAAGGAAATATCTGCGTTACCGGGTGCAGAGGGGCAAACGGATCTACCTGAGGCCCTCATCCAATGCGCACTCGGGCGTTGACCTGAGAGGCGAGCGCGGGGATCCGGTATTCGCCATGGCGGCGGGGAAGGTCGTGATAGCGGAAGGCATGTACTACGAGGGCAATTACATCGTCATCGACCACGGTTCCGGCGTATTTTCGTCATACATGCATCTCGACGGGTTCGCCGTCAGGGAGGGACAGAAAGTCCGGCCGGGGGAACTGATAGGCTATGTGGGGAGCACGGGCCTTTCCACGGCGGCGCATCTGCACGTGTCTTTTTCAATCGACGGGATCCATGTCGATCCGATCAGCCTGCTGTACGCCGTTCCACGGTAGGCATATTGTGCGAGAGCGTCTCAGCGCTCCACGAACGCGTCGTCCCTCCATTCCCCGGTAACGCTCTTTCCGTTGCGAAGCGTGTAGGTCCCGTTACCGTGACGCATGCCTTTTTTCCACTGTCCCCTGTATGTGTCGCCGTTCGGCCACCGCATGGTGCCGTTGCCGTGAGGAGCGCCGTCACGCCACATGCCCTCGTATCGAGCGCCGTCTTTTTTAATGTACGTGCCGTTTCCATGCCTGCGCCCGTTCAGCCACTCGCCCTCGTAACGATCGCCGCCCGGCCACTTCATGACGCCTCGACCGTTCTGGGTGTCGTTTTTCCATTCACCCGTGTATTCGGTACCGTCGATCCAGACAAAGGTACCCTGGCCGTTGGTACAGTCGCCTTTTTCGCAATCGGCGACGGCCATCGAAGGCTCACTGAGAGCGATCGCCGAAAGCAGGCAGAGTATACGAATCGGTTTCATCTGCGTAACCCTTATGATTGAGAACGATCGTATTCGGGTCGATCCATCGGATACGCCGAACTGGCCGCGGCGGGCCACGTTCGATCAGGTGGAATCCCCTAATGTTACATCGGACATTATAGGCGCCTTCTGAATGCATGGAAAGACATATTTAAATGGGCGCTGAATGCGTTAACTGTAAAGGAGAGACTGCCCTCGAAAAAAACTTGACAGTCCACCGGCTCTTTTTAGTATGAGCGCCACGAAGGAGACGCCGGGAATTACCTTATTATACGGTGGATGTAGCTCAATGGCAGAGCCCTGGACTGTGGCTCCAGTTGTTGCGGGTTCGAGCCCCGTCATCCACCCATAGCAGCGACTGGAAAGGAGATATACAATCTCCTTTTTTTATTGATATCGTTAACAAATAACCGCTCCTGCCGGAAGGGGGAGGAATCCCCATATCGGTCTGTCGCCTCGAAGCTCAGGGATCGCCGCGTCGACCGATGTAAAAATACTCTAATCGTGAATAAACCGGTTATTGCAGCGCGGTTTAATGCCCCGCCTTCACCGTGTAATGACATGCTCTTTACAGGATAGAGATACAATCCGATTTGAATTATCATTGCGTATTCAATCAAGCGGTATGTATAATTATCACGGTAACAACGGCGCGGTTCGGGATACAAAAGAATAGCCTGACGCGTGAAGGATTGAATATCCTTCGAACACCAAAGCGACCGGCGCCCATGGCCGCGTGACAAACTAAATACCAGCAATGTGGAGGAACACGTCGTGAAACGTGCACCGCGTGATGACAGTTATAAAAAAGCCTTCCTCATCGATATGGACGGCGTAATCAACAAGGGGAACACGCTGATCCCGGGTGCGAGTGAATTTGTCGACAGGTTGAAAAAGAGCAGGTATCCATATCTTTTCATCACGAACAATTCGTACCACACCCAGAGGGAGCTGAAGCACAGGCTGCATCGCCTTGGAGTAGATGTGGACGACACGCATTTCTATACATCGGCGATGGCGACCGCCACCTTCATCGAGTACCAGAAGCCGGGAGGTTCGGCCTATGTCATAGGAGGTCCCGGTCTGATCGAAGAGCTCGAGCGTCACCACATCCGCATAACGAGGGAGAGGCCCGATTACGTAATCGTCGGCGAAACGGACGAGTATGATTACGCCAGAATCATGGAGGCAACGCTCCTCATTCAGGAAGGCGCCCGGTTTATCGCCACGAACCCGGACATAACGGGGCCGACGCCGCGCGGGCCCGTGCCGGCGTGCGGGGCCCTCGTCGCGCCCATAGAAAGGGTAACCGGTGTACGGGCGTATTTTCTCGGAAAGCCGAATCCCGCGATGATGTACTGGGCGCGCAAACATATAAAGGTCCATTCGGCGAACTGTTTCATGATCGGAGACCGAATGGACACGGACATCGTCGGCGGGCTCGAGGCCGGGATGACCTGCTGCCTTGTGCTTACCGGGGTAACGACACGCAAAATGGCCGACAGGTTCCCCTATCGGCCGGATTACATTTTCAACAGTATCGGAGAGATCGATCCGCGAAAGATACTCTCGCGCAGGGAGCGGAGCAAACAGTAACGCGCCCGCGCGAGGAGCGTCCGGGACCTATTTGTCCAGCGCGGCTATCGCCGGTAGCGTTTTCCCCTCGAGAAGCTCCAGGAAGGCCCCCCCTCCCGTGGAGATGTACGACATTCTGTCGGCGAATCCCGACTGGTTGATGGCGGAAACGCTGTCGCCCCCGCCGATAACGCTGAGGCAGCCGGCCTCCGCGACGATTCTGGCGATCGCGTTCGTGCCGGCGGCGAAGGCGGGAATTTCGAACGCGCCCAGGGGGCCGTTCCATACGACGGTCTTCGAACCGCGGATTATGCCGGCGTAGAGCTCGATGGTTTCCGGTCCGATGTCGACGCCTTCCATGTCGGCCGGCATGGAGTCGAAGCGGGCTAGTTTCTTTTTATCGGCGCTGTCCAGATCGGGAGCGACGACGATATCGACGGGGAGCACGAGCTTTACCCTGTTCTTCTCGGCCAGTTCGATAATGGTTTTAGCGGTGGGAACATGGTCGGCCTCGAGTATCGATTTCCCGACTTCATGACCCCTGGCTTTAAGAAACGTATACGCCATGCCGCCGCCGATGATGAGGTTGTCGACCTTGCCAAGTATATTCTTCAACGCGTCGATCTTGGTCGATATCTTCACCCCGCCGATGATTGCCGTGGTGGGCCGTGCGGGATCGACCATGGCTTTCTTGAAGTACTCGATCTCGTTTTCAAGGAGAAAGCCCGCGGCGCATTCTTTTACGAAGTGCGTGATCGCTTCGTTCGACGCGTGTCCCCGGTGGGCCGCGGCGAAGGCGTCGTTGATGTAGACGTCAGCGAGTTCGGCGAGCTTTTTTCCGAATTCACGATCGTTTTTTTCCTCCTCGGGGTAGAACCTGATATTTTCAAGCAGGGCCACCTCTCCATCCTTGAGGCCGGCGAGCATTTCGGCCGCGCCGCCGCCTATCGGTTTTTCAACGAACATCACCTTCATGCCGAGCAGTGACGAAAGCCTTTCGGCGACGGGGGCAAGGCTCATCTTGGGTACGACCTTGCCGTCAGGGCGGCCCAGGTGTGAGACCAGGATGGTACGGGCGCCCTTTTCCATGCAATGGCGTATGGTGGGCAGGGTGGCGGTTATACGGGTGTCGTCCGTTATCGCCATGGACTTGTCGTACGGCACGTTGAAATCGACGCGTATGAACGCGCGTTTCCCGCGAAGCTCGAGCGATTTGAGATATTTGATGGCCACGTGTGAACCCCCGTACTGGATAATAAGATGGATGAAGTTGAGCCAAGAACCGCAGACCCATCCTCGAAACGAGCCGGCCGGTTCCGGGGAACGGCGCGCAGCCCCGGATTTCCGGCGAGGACGTCGTCATTATAGGATCCGGCTTGGAGGGCGAGTCAAGAAATTTTTATCGAAGGCCCGCCATCTCACGGCGCTTTTTGCGTTTTACCATCATCTTCGAGATGAAAATGGAAATCTCGTAGAGGAGCATGAGAGGAAACGCGACAAGTGACTGGGTGAGAGGATCCACGGTCGGAGTGATGATTGCGGCGAGTATCCATATGAGAACAATGGCGTACTTGCGCTTGCTGATGAGAAAGGAAGGGGTTACGATTCCGATCTTGGTGAGGACCATGATGACTATCGGGAGCTCGAACACGGCCCCTATGGCCAAACAGAAGAGCATGACGAAGTTGAGATACTGAGTCGCGTTGATCATGTTCGTCATGTCATCGGGGGTGAAACTGAGAAGGGCCTTGATGGCGAAGGGCAGTGTCAGGTATGTCAGCGTGAGCCCGAGGTAGAACAGCAGAAGCGCCGCGACGACCGAAAGACGGGCGAACATCCTGTCCGGGACCGATATGGCCGGCGAGATGTATTTCCAGATTTCGTACACTATGACGGGGAAGCCGAGAAGCACCCCCGCGAGCATTGACGCCTTGAGCCTCAGCAGGAAGCCGTCTATCAGATTGAATACGTTGAGCTTGAGGCCCGTTGCGAGATAGGGCCTGTTGATAACGGCGAGAATGTAATCGGAGAAGACGAAACTCGCCAGCATGATGACAAAGACGGTCAGGAGCGATACGAGAAAACGGCTGCGAAACTCGTCGAGATGCGAAACGAGGCTCATCGGTATGTCGCCGCGTTCCCTCGCGGCGGGATCAATGTCGGTATCCTGCGTGACGTTGGCGGGTACGGCGCCCGCATCCGGTTTTGCCGGAACGGAGGGCGTCTTTCCGCGACGTGTCGCCGGAGGGCCCGCGGGTTTGCGCGGGCCCTTGCCGCCGGAGCCTGCCGGTTTTGTTTTTGCAGTGCTTCGTTTCTTGGTTTGCTTTCCGGTATAAGGATCGGAAGGAGCTTTTTTAGGCCTCTTTTTGGGAATCGGCTTTTCGGTCCCGGCGGGTGTTTTTTTCGGCACGATGTACTCCTTATTGCGAAACGGCCTCGGGCCGCGACTTTTACGTAAAGGCCTATAC
>JAGODA010000100.1 GCA_017998475.1 Spirochaetota bacterium
AGATCCTCGCCGGCATACTCATAGGGCCGAGCCTCCTGGGGCGCCTCTCGCCGGATTTTTTCCAGTGGATATTCCCGGCCACAACCCGCGGCTCCACGGCCATGGAGGCCATCGTGTACATGGGCGTGGTGTTCCTCCTCCTGGTGGCGGGCCTCGAGGTTGACCTCTCCACGGTGCTCAAACAGGGGAAATCGGTCTTCGCCATGAGCGCGTTCAACATCGCGCTGCCCTTCGCGTTCGGGTTTTCGCTCGCCTTTTTCGCTCCGGGTTTTTTCGGGGGCGGAGGCGGACTGGTGCTCGCGCTCTTCATCGGTGTGGCCCTCTCCATCACGGCGCTTCCCATCATCGCCAGGATCCTCCTGGACATGCGCCTGCTACACACCGACTTCGGCATGCTCGTGCTGGCCTCGGCCATGCTGAACGACCTCTTCGGCTGGATCGTGTTTTCCGTTATCGTACAGCTCGCCTCCACCGGCGCCTTCAACGCCGTATCGGTCGCGCGGACCGCCGCGCTCAGCGTGCTGGCGGCCGTCGCGATCCTCACGGCGGTGCGCACGCTCATCAACCAGGCGCTTCCCTGGATCGAGCGTCACACGGAGTGGCCGGGGGGCGTCATCGCCTTCGTCGTTTCGATCGCGCTCGTATGTTCGGCGGCCACCGAGGCCATAGGAATCCACGCCATCTTCGGCGCCTTCCTGGCCGGAATCGCCATAGGCGACTCGCCGCACCTGCGCGCACACACCAGGGACATCATCAACCAGTTTATAAACAACATCTTCGCCCCGCTCTTCTTCGTCTCGATCGGACTCCGCGTGGACTTCATCGGCAACTTCGACCCGGTGCTCACGCTGGCCCTCACCGTTCTCGCCTTCGGAGGCAAGTTCGCCGGCTCGCTCGTCGGCGGCCGCATCTCCGGGATCCCGCTCAGGGAGTCCCTGCTGACCGGTTCCGCCATGAGCGCACTGGGGGCGATGGGAATCATAATAGGGCTGATGGCGCTGCGTTACGGAATCATCTCGGAGAGCGCCTACGTCTCGATCGTGGTGATGGCGCTGGCCACCTCACTGCTGAGCGGCCCGCTTATCAGGCTCTTTCTCCCCGCCGGGGCGAAGAGTTCGCTTTCCTCTTTTATCGACGAACGCTCCTTCCTGCCGCGCCTTTCCGGCGAAACGGCCACGGCCGCCATCCGCGAGCTTGCCGCCGCGGCAGCACGCAAAACGGGCCTGGAGGCCGCGCTCATCGCCGGGCGCGCCATCGAGCGCGAGTCGATAATGAGCACCGGCCTTGGCGGCGGAATCGCCGTGCCGCACGCCCGCATGGCCGAAATCGGCTCGCCCTGCGTCGTCGCCGGCCTTTCCACCGCCGGAGTCGATTTCGACGCACCGGACGGGGAGCCCGCGCATATCATATTCCTCATCCTCACGCCCGCCTCCGACCCGGATTCCCAGATCGCGGTGCTGGCCGAGATATCGCGCGTCTTCGGAGACGAATCCATAAAAAGACTTGCCCTGCGCGCCGCCGATCATATAGAATTCATCCAGGCCATCGAAACCGCCCGCGCGCACGAAAAACACGAATAATGGAAGGGGAACATCCCGGATGGAACTCAGCGACGTAATACGGCAGGACGCCGACCGGCTCTTCATACTCGATCACGACTGTTATGTCATCTTCACCGGCGACACCGTCGACGACGAGAAGCCGTTCATTCGCATAGGGAACTGGGCCAACCTCCCGGTCGAGATCATCCCCCTCATCGAAAACATCATCGTTACCGACCGGCTTGTCGGCAACCCGTCGCACGAACAGTTCAACATCGACGTCAACTACCTTCCCACCAACCGCTACATTGGAAGCCGCATGGTGGTAAAGCGCTACCTGGACTTCCAGAAGACCTTCGGGCTGGACCTCACCAACGTGTCGGTGGTCGAGATCGAGAAGGACATACCCGAATTCTCCAGGGAGAAAATCATCTCCGACAGGGACTCCTTCATCGGCGTCTTCTACACCAACGGTGACTTTCAGATAACGCACAACCGGCGCTCGCTCTTCAGCCTGAAGGGGGCCCGCGGCGGCTACTTCGACGAGCTGCGTATACTGGACACCATCTCCGAATCGTCGCGCGAATCGTCGCGCTACGCCGGATGCGGCTTCGTCGTACTGAGGAACAACCCGCTCTTTTACAGAAACCGCTATTTCTCATCATACCATTTCCCGCGCTCCTGCTACGAGGACTTCGCGCGGCTGGAGATCGACCCGGGGCAGGTGCGCGAGCTCATCCTGCCCTCCTCCAACCTGATCAACGTCACACGCCTTGCGCGCTGGAAGCATCACACGCACGGCAGACTGAAGATATTCTCCGACCGCAGGGACGACATCGACCTTCTCCAGAAGCTCTTTACCGGGGCGTCCATCACCCGCCGGGACTTCGACGGCTTCTCCTTCGACACCGGCGACGGCCTGGGCGCGCGAAATTATCCGGGATCGTACAACGTGCGCGTAGTCTACAAAAAGGCGAAACCCGCGCTCGAGGACATCGCGGTCGCCTACATCAAGGGCTTCGAGGGCGTACAGGCCGTCGTAAAGGACGACCTCGACGCCATTCTGGTGAGCTATCCCGTATACGAGGAGACCAACCTGGTCTTCAAATCCACGGACACGCCGCTCATACTCATCCCCGAACAGGGGCGTCCCCCGGTCCGCGCCTCCGTCGGAGGGCCCGCCGTGGCGATACCGGGCATACAGTACGAGCTGTGCAAGTACGGCGAGGCGGCCGAGATGGTGGCCGATATCGCGCGGCAGCTAACGGCGAGGGACGTGGTCGACATACTCGCCGCGGGCTCCACCGAGGCGATCGCCGCGCACCTCCCGACGGTTTCGGGGCCGGACGCGCCCTCGCGCTTCGAGGCCGTCCGCGAGGCCATGAACATTCTGGCGCTTCTCAAGCTCCATCACAACACGACGACCGACCGTAAATTCGCCGCCGCCCTCCAGAAGCTCATCGGCTCCCTGCACGGCGCGGCCGACCCCGCGGCCATTCCGGCCGACGGGACACCGCGTTTCAGGATTTGCCTGGCGCTGTGCGAGGGCGCGCTCTACGAATATATGGAAAAGCTGTCGGACGAGCCGCCGTCCTTTACGGTGCTCGACGAGGTGCCGGATGACGCGCCCGGCGCGTTCGAACGGATAGCCGATCCGGAGCTCCGGCGCCATTACGAAACCATCATCGAGGACCGCCGCCGGCTCCGCGATCTGCTCTCCCTCTTCTCGGGGAAGGTGAAAGACCAGGCGCGCATGCGCGAGCTGCGCGCGGCCATCGCGGCGAAAAAGGAGCGCTACGAATCCGAGTCGCTCGACGGCCCGGACGGTGCCGCGGGCGCCGGCATCGCGCGCGCTTCCGGAACGGCGATTTCGCGCAAGGCGCTCGCGGCGCTTGGAATAGCGGCCTTCGTGGCGCTCGCGGCTCTTGCCTGGCGTTACGGCGCGCCGGTCATCCAGGAACGCCGCATGGCGGCCGTGGAAGAAGAGCGCGTACAGCGCGAGGCCGAAGAGCGCCGCGTTCGCGAGGACCTCATTAAAAAATACGGCATTTCCGTGAGCGACCACGACATCTTCGTCTACGTCAACCAGGTCGCGCTTAAAAACGGCTACGCCCCCATTCCCTACGCCTCCATGAAAAACCGCAACCCCAACTGGATCTATCCGGGCAACGTCTTCGTGATGCTCGACGGTGAGCGCGTGGTGGTCCGGGAGGGCGACACCCTCTGGAAGATGTCATACACGCGGCTTCAGGACCGGGCCATAGCCTTCCACCTGACCCTCGAGGAGATAGAGAAGGCCGCACGAAGCGGCGCCGACATCGAACCGCTCGTTGAGAAGGCCCGCGGTCTCGCGCTGAACGGTTCGCACCGGCAGAAGCTCGAGGCGCTTCTCGGCGGGATCGGGAAATAGGTCCGCTCATGGACCCGTCGAACAGGACCAACTGCTATGTCGAGCCGGTCGAGATCGAAATCTATCTCAAGAAGTCCGGCAAGGTCCGCACCATCATCAAGGACATGTTCATCGAGCTTATCGAGGTCGAACCCCACAACGAGCACAGCAGGAAGATATTCAGGCACTTCGCCGAGCTTGACAGCCCCATCGACCTCATCGAGATCATGAACATCTTCCCCGAGTACCTCAAACCCATCTACGACTCCTATTACCAGCACATGGACCTCTTCGAGAAGCTGAGCATGCACATCCAGTCGGCCTCGGGGGGAAGCATCGACTCGCTGCGTCTGTGCCTCTATTTTATCGAGCTTCTTATAAAGTACGAGCCCACCGTGGCGGCGATCGATTACATCGGCGACTTCCAGACCCACAACCTGAACTACTGCGTCAGGAAGCTGAACGCGCTCAACGAGAACTTCCTGCTGGAGGACTCCACGGTCGCCTATCTCATCAAGCGCCGCAACAAGGCCTACGACGGCAAACCGCGCGACCGCGAGTTCGAAAAGCTCGTCGAGCTGTGGCAGTACAACATAAAAGAAAAGCTTTTATAGGGGGTGAAGCCATGCGGGGGATTTCACGCCACAGGAAGCTTGTCAGGCTCGTCTATCATCCGATATACCTTACCCCCTACAGCACCGCCGACTGCGAGTCACCCGAGCGCGTCCGCGCGATCATGTCGCGTCTGGCGTCGGTGCTCGAGGTCGTGGAGCCCGAACCGTGCGCGGAGGAGGACATCCTTCGCTGTCACACGCACACGCTCCTGGCACAGGAAAAAAACAGCCCCGACCGGTACGAGGCGGCCCGCATGGCGGCCGGAGGCGCCATCCGCGCGGCGCGTGAGGCGCTCGACGGCTTTGTGGCCTTCGGGGTCCTCAGGCCGCCGGGCCACCACGCCAATCCCGACCACAACTGGGGCTTCTGTTTTTTCAACAATATGGGAGTGGCGATCAAGAGGCTTCTTCACGAAGGACTCGTCGACTCCGCGGTGATACTCGACATCGACCTGCACTTCGGCGACGGCACCGAGGCCATCTTCAGGCCGCACCGAAACGTACGCGTGCTCAACATACAGTCCTCACAGCCGGGCGAATTTCTCCGCGAAACGCGCGCCGCGCTCGACGCGGTCGAACGGACCGGCATCATCGGCATCTCGGCCGGGTTCGACCAGTACGAACACGACTGGGGAGGGAACCTCTCCACCGACGACTACCGTACCATCGGCCATATCGCGGGCGCCTTCGCGCGCGAGAAGGCCGGGGGAAAAATCTTCGGCATACTCGAGGGGGGCTACTATGTCCAGGACCTCGGCAAAAACCTCGAGGCCTTGCTGACCGGAATCTGCGAGGGGCGGTCGGGCGCGGTTTAAAGGTCGAAGCTCGCGCGTTCGCGCGCGGCGTCGATCTCCAGGGAGAATCCCTTTTCGATCATCTTGTTGCGGTAATGATCCACCAGCCGGTCGAGCTCCGCGTCCGTGCGCAGCGGCTCGTGGTGGAAGAAGAACAGGTGCTTCACTTTTGCCTTGAGCGCCAGGTTGACGACATGGTGCGTGTGGCTGTGGCCCCATCCTTTATGGCTGCCGTATTCCGCCGGCACGTACTGCGAGTCGGCCACAAGCGTATCGGCCCCGCGCACGAACTCCACCAGCCGCTCGTTCATCTGGAGCGCGACGGCCTCGGTTTCGGGATCGCTGTCGTTGAACACGTTGTAATAGGGCTCGTTGTCCCCCAGGTAGATGAATACCCGGCCTTTGTACGTTACACGATATCCAAGACAGGTTACCGGGTGGTTGAGCATCTGCGTTCGTACGGTGTAGTTGCCGACCCGTATCTCCTCCTCCCTGAGCTCCCTGAAGCGAAGGTCCGCCGAGAGCTCCGCGGTCCGCACCGGAAAATACGAGTATTTCATCTGTCCGGCTATGACGTCCTCCATCGTGAGCTCGAAGGTGGAGGGGCCGTACACCGTCACCCTGTTTCCGGGGATGTAGATGGGCGTGAAGAAGGGAAAGCCGTTGATGTGGTCCCAGTGCGGGTGAGAGATCATAAGGTTGATCTCGTGCTTCTTCGAGAGATCGAGCGAATCGCCGAGCGCCCGGAGGCCCGTGCCCGCGTCGAAGATGATCCAGTCGCCTTCGTCGGAGCGGATCTCCAGACAGGATGTGTTGCCGCCGTATTTCACCGTCGTGGGTCCGGGGACCGGAATGGAGCCCCGCACCCCCCAGAATGTCACCTTCCAGTCGCTCATGGCCTATTTTAAAAAGAGCACCGCTTTTTCGATTTCGTTGCCGATGGTCGAGAGCGCCGCGAAGACCCCCTCCTCGTTGAGCCCCAGCGCCGTCCACACCTCCTCCGGCACGGGCTCGACGCGGTAGTTCCCGCTGAAGCCGATCTCCAGCGACTTCACGAAGGTGTCCGCCACGCACACGCTCATGGAGAAGACCGCCGAAGCGCCCTCCAGCACCGGCTGGTGGTGCCGTCCGACGGAATAGAGCAGGCTGTTGGCGAAACGCCACTTCTTGCCTATGGCGATTCCGATCTCCTCGTGCGTAAGACCGAACATTCGTTTTTCTATGTCGATTATGGGCTCCTCGCGCTTCGAGGCCTCCTCCAGGACCCTGTTCATCTCTTCCGGGAAAAAGTTGTTGATGAGCACCTTGCCGATGTCGTGAATCAGGCCGGCGATAAAATATTCCTCCAGAAGCTTCTGGTCGACGTTCATCCTGCGGGCGATGAGCTTGGTGGCCACGGCCACCCCGAGCGAGTGCTTCCAGAAGTCCTGCCCGTTGAGCGAGGTGTTGCCCTTCAGGTTCACCTTGCCCAGGAAGGCCGACGAGAGCGCCACGTTCTTGATGGTATTGAGCCCGAGCATCACCACGGCCTGTTTGAGCGATTTGATCTCCTGGGGCAGACCGAAATAAGCGGAGTTGACCATCCGGATGACTTTTGCGGTAAGCACCGGGTCCAGCTGGATGACGTCGGTAAGGTCCTGGGCCGAGGATTTGACATTGTTGGCAACCTCGGTGATCTTATGGATGACCGGGGAGAGCGTCGGCATCTGGTCGATGGATTCTTTGACCCTGTCTATAACGCTTTTCATAATCAGTAAAAATACCAGTAAACGATGTCGATGGCAAGCACCGTCCAGAAGAATACGGTGAATCCCACCAGTGCGTACCACGCCAGTTTTTTATATTCCATGGATTGTCCTGTGGGCGGGAATGTGGCGGATCATTCTTTAAGAACGACCTTTCCGCGGAGAACCCGGAAGATCATTATCTCTCCGCCGCGCTCCAGTTCCAGCGTGACCATGGAGCCGGGTTTTCCACGAAGCAGGTTTTTCACTATATAATCGTGCCTCATGCCCTTCAGGGAATGACCGTCGACGCTCAGAATCACATCGCCCGGCTGCAGTCCCGCCATATCGCCCGTTCCACCCTTGTACACCGACACGATAACGTAGGGATTGTCCTTTCCGACCTTCCCGTCACCCGATGGCACCTCTATTCCGAGTCCTCCGAACTCCTCCCTGGAGCACCCGGCTATGACGACCACGCACAGCGACACGACCGCCGCGATCAAGCAGCTCCTCACCACGCGCCCTCTCATCATATACCTACCCCCGGATAGTGTACTCGCGGTAACGCCGCCGGGCATCCGGCACCATTGGAGGGATTGTCGCATCAACGCGAATAAATGCAAGAATTATTTGAGGTCCGAAAAGAGCTAACGCCCGCCCTTGATCTGGCGTATCATGTCGATTAGCATCGCCGCGTGCTCGGCGAGGATATCGACCGCCCTGGCCGGATTTCCCACCTCGTCCAGGGCGAGATAGAGCGCGGCGATGGCCTTCCTGAGGTTGCGATCGGCCTCACCGACCTTATCCCGCGCATCCGGCGGCGAGGAGTCGTCTCCACCGCGCATCTCGTCGAGCACCCGTCGGTGCACCCGGTTAAGAAGGTCTTTGGGGTCTTCCATATAAATTGTCGTCCGCGGGCGCTCCGGGGAGCCGACCGGCACAGGTGCGCCGGAACATCCCTCCGATCACTTCTTGCCTTCGACGCCCTCCTCCCTGGCGTGATCGGCGGCGTCTTTTTCGCCGGCCTCCTTCATTTCTCCGGGCTTTTTCTCCACGGACTCGTCCTTTTCCACGTAATCCTCGACCTTTATGGAACCGGAGAAGGTCGACAGCGCCGACTCCTTCGAGTAACGGACGTAATTGTCGGTGTGATGAAGCAGAAATTTCGTGTAATCGATGCCGCCGGCCGACGCGGCGCTCTCCGCGGCGAGCATCTCCAGTGTGGCCTTGATGATTTTGAAATTGAAGTCGTCCACGTATTCGCGGATGGTGTCCTCCGCCTTTTCGAACTCGCGGTTGAGGATATACTGCGCCACGGTCTTTTCGGCGCGGAACCGCACCCTGCGCTCTGTCTTTTTCTCGTAGGAGCCGGCCTCCATGTCCGCTTCATCTTTCTTCTTTTCGGCGGACGCCTCGCCCGGAGTCGCCTCGTAGTAGTCCCTGTTCAGCTCGTTTAAAAACGCGTCGCCGTTCTTCGCCAGGAACCGGTTATAGAACTGGCTTCCCGCCTCGCGCTCCATCTCGAAGAGATGGTTGTATATCTTCGTTTTCATCTCATCCGGGCGGCTCTCGAAGAGGGCCAGGAAACCATAGCGCTTGGCCCTTCGCGACATCTTAACGGCGTCGATATACTTGTAGATCTTGTACGAATGGAGTTTGGGGTTGGACGCCGTGCCGATGGTGTAATGATTGAAGCCGACGGCCCTGTCGCGGTATCCCAGGGTAAGGTACAGCTTCGCCCTGGCGTTCTTCGACCTGATGATCTCCGGTGCGAGGCTGTCGAGTATGTCCTTTGCACCCTCGAGGTAGGCGTCCCTCACCATGTCCGCGTAGAGACCCGAGTGGCTGCCCTGTGACAGGTACAGGCGCTTGAACGCGGCCCTGTAGTCGGACTGGAGAAAGGCCACCTCGGCGTTAAAATGGTGGCGGTATACTTCTTTGAAACGGTCCTTTCTCTCATCGCCGAAGTTCGTTATGCACACGTCCATGAAGTCGATGAAGCCCTTGTTTTCATTCAGTATCCGCTCTGTGGTCGTCTGGTCGGAAAAGGCGGCCGCGGCCCGAGCAAAGAGCACAACGACGGTAATGGCAAGGGCGATACGGAGGCAGAGCCCGATACCCGAATTCGTTTTAATCAACATTTCGCCGCACCCTGATCGTTGGAGTTGTCGCGCAACCGGGCCGCGGTGATCGCCCCGCCCCGGTTCAGGCCGCCGCCGTCGTCCGATCCGCGACAGATCGGAGGGCCCCCGCCGCTCACCGCTCGACGAGCTCGATCTCGTTCGCCGCGACCACCTTGCCGTCCAGTGACGCCTTGATGCGGTACCTTCCCGGCCGCATGAAATAGACGGCCGGAATATAGGCGCCCATGTCTTCAAAGCTCTTATCAATCTCGTAGCTTATCTGCTTGTACCGCTTGAAGTCGTTGTTCTCGAAATACTCGATCTCCATCGCGAACATGTTGGAATCGAGATCCTCGAAGTTCCGCTTGATGAAAAAGTATATCTTATCACCGACGGTGTACCGGGCCACCTGTTTTTCATCAACTGACGCGATTTCCTGGTTCGAGAGAATGAAAACCGCCTTTCCGTACTGCGTGGTAAAATAAATGAGATAGAATACTACCGCGAAAATGAGCGCTACCAGCGCCACCTTTGCCGCGAGCTTCACAGAGCCCGCCTTTCCGTTGTTCTCCACGTTCACACCCTGCTCTTCCATACCTGCCCCCCCGAGTCAGCGGCCCGAAGCTGCGATTATATTCCCTGTTATTTTCGGCCGAAAACCGGACGTCCAACAGTTCATTTTTACTTCCCGTATCCGGATAATGGACCGCCGCGTGTGAAAAGTCAACCAGCATGCGGCCCCGACCGGCCGATTCCGTCATCCGCCCGGAAGTCGAATCCGGCTATGCCCCGTTCC
>JAGODA010000101.1 GCA_017998475.1 Spirochaetota bacterium
CTCTCCAGCCCAACCACATCGGGATCGTATCCGGAAACACGGAAGCCATTGCGCATTTTAAGGATGTTGGACGGCTTCTCTATAAGAGCTCGCAAATAGCCTGCACCCTCTGGATTCGGGCTTACCAGACCGCTCTTTCCGTTGACTATATCATCCTTCATCTGGCGGAATTGAGCCTCCGTGTATACGGTGTCGGGTTTCGGCGTGATGTCGATAATGCCGCTGTCCACATTCCAGACGCAGGCAAAATCCACCTTCCCGTCCGCGTCGTTATCGGTAACGAGGACAACCTGGCGCGCCCCGGCCTTGAATTTTCCGATGATTACATTGCTTGCCCTGCCGATCGACTGAAAAATCGCGTAATCCTCATTGGTGGCCGGAATAGGCAGCTGCTTTATGTTCGACATGGTTACAAGGTCGTTGTGGATATATTTGCCGCTGGCGATGTTGTGCTGGAGCGGCTTCCTGCCGCTCTGGGCCTGCGCGTCGACGAGCGCCGCAACGCTTACCACGAGTGACAGCAGAAGGACCGTAAAGTTATTCTTCGCCTTCAAAACTTCCCCCCTCTTTCCGTGCGATCCCGGTGGATTACCGGCAGGAACGGCGACAGGCCCGCCGGAGCACCATGGAGAATCGTATACGCATTGTAGGATGTTGGATTGAGTAATATCCAAAATTACAACGTAATAGGCTATAAAATACAATATTAATTGGCAACAATAATATCTCGATTAAAATATAATTTTTCAATTTAAACCATCTCAAGCGATGGACACACGAAAAGGGCGCGGCAATCAGGCCCGCGCCCTCCCATGGTGAATATACCGTATACTATTCCTGCCCCGTATCGAGATCGAGCGACTTTGCTCCCGAGCGCGCATGCACGATAAGCCTGTCCCCCTGGATCTCCAGTTTTCCGTCGTTTTCGATATTCTTCCGCCACAGAACGGGACCCTCAGCCGATGCGCAATAGACATAATCGCCGGAAGCTATGTAGATGCGGTCGTCCCTGCGTATCGGGGGGTTTACGACCTTTCCTTCCCACAGCACACTCCCGTTCTTGATAAAGTATATTTCGTATCTGGTTACGAGGAGCCTCCCGTCGGGCTTGGGCTTCTCCTTCTCCATCTTGACGATCGCCGCTATCTGCCTGATCACCTCCCTGGGACGCTCCTCGACCGCGATCAGCTCGCTCTTTTCATCCTTGAAGTCCTCGACCTTAAAGGCCTGAACCTCTTTCCGCGAAACGACCACGTCGCCCTTTACCTGTTCGATGATCTTTACAACGGCGACTTCGACGCCGGCCCCGCCCTCTTTCGCGAGGACGTCCTCCACTCTTTTCTCGGCTTTTTTAACATCGTTCTCCGTTATGACGACCTTTTCCTTCTCTTCGACGGCCGCGGCCTCTTCCATTATCTTCTCGAAGGAACCTTCCAGTTTGTCCACCCTCTTTATGACCTTCACCTTTCCGTCATAGACTTTGATCCGGGTGGTCTTTTGGGTGTCGGCCTCAACGGTGAACTTGGTGCCCCGCACACCGGCGACCGCGGTCGGCGTCTTGACGAGAAAGCTCTCGTCCTTCATGAGCTTTTTCGGCTTGCACAGCATCTTGCCCACATCGAGGCCGAGCGCGGTTTTCTCCGTCGCCCCCTTTCTCATGAGCTGCGAGATGAGCACGGTCGAGTTTTCCTTTATCCGTATTATCGACTCACCGATTTTCAGGTCGCACGAGGACTGCGCTGCCGTGACCAGGCGGTCATTTTCCTTTATCATCTCACCGATCTCTATCGACGCGTTATTTTTCGTAACGCTGCCTATGAAAAACATAACGGTCGCGTATTCATCCTCGACTTTCGCGCACCCCGCCCACAGCGAGGCGGTAATTATACAACAGGCTATTATTGTTCTTTTCATGGGAATCCCCCTTTTTAAAACCGCTCGGGCATGTCGTTTCCTGAACATGGAATAATACTACGGGTTTTTGGAAAAATGCAACTAAGAAAGCGCACGGCACCCACTATCCGTGCGATTTAAGGGTGAACTTTGCATCACTTTTTTTCGCCCTTCATATTGACATGCCCATAAAAAAACGCGAGGATGCCGTGATACCGAACGCACGGCCATTATGCACTATCAGGACAGAAAAAAGGGGATCATTATCGGGGCGACGATCGGGGAAGCGCTCTGCGGCCCGCTGGAGGGATTCGGTCCGGGACACATCCGGTCGATCTTCGGGCGGATAACGGATTATACGGATCCTTCCCCCGCACTCAAGGGCAAACCGGAGCGCTGGAGGAAGCCGGGGCTCTATTCATCGATCTCGCAGATGATCATGCTCATGCTCCTGAGCGCGGGAAGAGGACGGGGGATTGACATGCGCTCTTTCGTCCGGGAGCTTGAAAACAACCCGCCGGTGGAGGGCCACCCGTTCGGCGCGTTCCGTCACCCGGGGGTCGTCGAGCGAGGACTTATTGAAAGGCCTTCGCGAGGCCCTGAAACGGTGCCGTCGATCAGTTGCGCGCGAACGGCGGCCATCGTGGCGGCCGCATCCACCGTGACGAAAACGGACAACTCGTCGCTGCCCGGAGGTCTGGAGGAAGCGCGCGCGTTCACCCGCGACTACCATTCCGTTGCCGCGGCCCTGGTATTCGGCGCGCTTCTCGACGCGCTCGTCACCGGGCCCGGCCTCCCGCCGCATCCGGGACTTTTCGAACTGGCATCGGCTTCCGCCGACCAGGTCGCTCGGACCATCGACAAGCGCTCCGGACAGGTATTCGCCGCCGGAATCAACCCCGAAACGCTTTTGCGCGCGGTTATGGATTTTAGTGAGCTCTTCACCCGCCTCGCGCCTCTTTCGGGCCACGAGGAGGCGGTCCGCGCCATTTGTACGACGGTCAACCGGCACGTGGCGAGCCCCATAACCAGGGCGACCGTCAACCATCCCCTTGCCCTGCCGCCGTACGCGCTCGTGTTGTGCGCAATGCATCGCGACTCCCCGGGCGAAGCGCTGTATTCGGCCGCGAGCGCCGGAGGATCGAGCGGCCCGCTCGGCTCCCTGTGCGGAATGCTCGCTGGGGCCGCCGCGGGCCCCGGCTGGATTCCGCCGGGGCTTCTCGCGGGGCTGGTCAACCGGCGCAGGGTGCTGGCCATTGCGGAAGCGGCGACGTGCGGAGCGCACCCCGGTGACGCCGGGGAGTTTCTCGCGGGCGAAGCCCTGCTCACCGGCAAGGAGATCGAGGAATTCACGGCACGTAACCGTCACAGGACAAGCACGGCGGGCAAAAAGCGGGAACGAAGGGACCCCGAACGGGAACTTACCCGCCATGTGGTCGAGAGCTGGACGAAGATCGACAAGGCCAGATACAAGAAAGAAAGGCGGCGCGGGGACGGCGGCGACTGAATTTCAGGATTTGAGTTTGCGATGCACCTCGGAGATGAGCGAAAGCGCTTCGGGAACGATATAGCCGAGCATCTTCTCTTTGTACTCCGGGTCAGTCAGCCAGCGTCCCGTGGCGGTTACGATCGGGACGTACCGGCTGCCGCGCACCGCGAAGACGCCGCCGCCGCACGAGACGATTTTTCTTCTGTGCTTTCCCTTCACACCCGAACAGAACCCGACTGAAAATATCCGGTCGTCGAGAAATATCGGGCCGGCGAAATGCACCGAAAGGTCCACGGTGACCCCCCCCTGCCATACCGTGAGGAATCCCGCCCATGCGAGCGTTTCGTCTATGATGGCAATTATGGAGCCGGGATGCACACGGCTCGGCGATATGGTATTCATCTCGGTGCACTGCATCGATCCGCTTTCGCCTTCGTGAAGGCACTCCGTGTATATGCGACCGGCCTTCGTTTCCCTGAACTCGAACACCCGCCGTGTATGACGCGACTGAAAACGCTCCCTGAATATTATCTTGTCGGAGAATACGGGAATGGTAAAAGAACTCTCGGTTTTGACCGGTTCCGAGAGCAGCCCCTCCATCATCCCTCGTTCAGACTCGGCAATCCCCCCCGTGTCCCTGCGAACCGAAGCGCGCAGGTAGGGATGACCGCCCCCCTGGCGGTACATGGAGCCCTCCCATGTGCCGTCGGCCCCGAGTATCTCGACCGTCACATCATCACCGACACCAAGACGATCGCCGCCGAACCGGAACTCGGCCCGCCATTCCTGATCGAAGAGCGACGGATCGGCGAGATCGGCGAGCTCTATGATCGAGGTCATACCGACACCGCCATGGGGTATGTCCGGCCATCCCTCGTGCCGTCGCTCGATTTTCATCCGTGCCCGCACCCCGGTATCGGTAAGCTTCCAGTCGGAAAAAAGGTAGCCACCGGGACCGCAGAAATAGCAATCCGCGTGCCGTTTTCCCGCACCGCCGGTCACAGACTTTTCCTCCTGGCGCCGGTACGGGGATTCTTTTTTATGCCGACGGAAAAACCGGGATTCTTCGGGCGGCCGCAGATATCCCGCTCTGTAACTCCGGAGACCGCGCGGAACCGTATCTCTCGCCTGGTTTCGGTTCTTTCCGCCACTCCTTTTGACTCCAGAAACCGGAGGGTCAGCGCGACCCACCCGCGTGCCATCTCGTGTTTGAAACGTCCCTCGCCCGCGTAGAGCGCCCGTATGACCTGGTCGATGTTCGCGCCGTCGCGGCGGGCGCGAAGCACCTCGTATACCTGAAGGGTACGCCTTCTTCTGAAATCGATGATTTCGCGGATCCGTTCCCGCGGGTTCGTAATCGGACTGCCGTGCGCGGGAAGAACCACCTCGAGCTTCGGGAGATCGAGCATGCGCTCGAGCGAATCGATATAGGCCTCCAGATCGGAATTGGGCGGACCGAGCCAGGTTGTGACCGATCTGAGCACGTTGTCACCCGAGAACAGCACACCCCTCCGGGGACTGTAGAGCGAGATGTGATCTGACGCGTGCCCGGGGGAGGGGAAAACGCGCCACAGCTCACCGTTGACGGTGAGCTCGGCGGTATCGGGGAGGACCTCGTCGGGATCGGGGACGAAATGGAGCCCGTAGAGCCGCCGGTAAAAATGATGGAAGAGCACCCTCCGAATGGCGCCGTGTATCCTTCCCGCGGGCCCCTTTCGCGCGAGAAAGTCGGCTTCATCGTCCGCGTCGAAGGATCCGTAAAAATCTTCCACGGACCTGATCGCACCGGCGGCGCGGGCGGACAGGAGGATCCGAAGGCCGAGCTCGGCGCGGAGCGGGACTAGCCCGGGGAAATGATCGGGATGAGCGTGGCTGATGAGAACCCGACGCACCGAGAACGGCCTTCCCTCGGAGCGGAACCGCTGCCCGATGGCCCCCAGCTCGCGCACAAGGTGGCGAACCGCGCCCCTGTTTCCGTAGCCCGCGTCGAAAACCAGGCCGTCGGGACCGGCCAGTACGTAGATATTGATTTCCGGCTTGAAAGCGCCGAAGGCCCCCCTTTCCTTTACGACGTATATGTCCGGCAAGAGCTCGTTCATGGCAACCCGTTCCGCCGCTCGTGGCGGAGCCAAATTCCAACCGGCCTATACCGAAACCGGCGTATTGGCAAGTAATATTGGAACAAAAATTGACGACATCGCCCCTTCGCGGGTATAATAATAATGAAAAATGTTGACAATTTTCGCGCATTAGGCATTTACCGGTACTGTGTTAAAAGAAATACAGCCTGACGGGAACACCCCCGCACTGACCTACAGAGGAATTTGATGAAATTCGCAGAATTCAATCTTCACCCCCACGTATTGCGCGGGATCGACGAAGCCGCGTTCACCGACTGCACACCGGTCCAGGAAAAGACCCTCGATAAGACCCTCAAGGGCATTGATGTATACGTCCAGTCCCAGACGGGGACCGGGAAAACGGCGGCCTTCCTCATCACCATCTTCCACCTGTTCCTCACCAGCGACCGCTACAGGAACAAGAAGGCGCTCATCATCGTACCGACACGGGAACTCGCCGTACAGGTCGAAAAGGAGGCCAAGCTCCTGGGCAAGCACTGCCGCTTCAAGGTCGGCAGTTTTTTCGGCGGTATCGGTTATGACAAGCAGGAAAAGCTTCTTCAAGACAATCTCAATGTCTACGTCGGCACTCCGGGACGCCTGATCGATTTCTACAAATCAGGAAAACTCGATCTCAAGGCGTTCGACATACTGGTGATCGACGAGGCGGACCGCATGTTCGACATGGGCTTCATCCCCGACATCCGGTACATGGCCAAAAAGATGCCCCCTCCCACCGAACGCCTCACCATGCTGTATTCGGCGACGCTCAGCCAGCGCGTCAAGCAGCTCGCGTGGGAATACATGAACGATCCGGCGGAAATCGAAATCCAGCCCGAACACGTGACAGTGGACACAATTTCCCAGAAGCTCTATCACGTCGCCCGCGACGAAAAATTCAGCCTTCTCCTGGGGCTCATGAGGCGCGAGGAGCCGAAAAGCGTGCTCATCTTCACCAACACCAAGAAAATGGCCGAAATCGTCTCGCGAAGGCTCGCCGTAAACGGCTACCCTAACGAGTATATCAGCGGAGACCTCCCGCAGAAGAAACGGCTCAAAATAATCGAGAACATCAAGTCCGGACGGACGACCCTTCTGGTCGCCACAGACGTGGCGGCGAGGGGGCTTCATATCGAGGACCTCGACATGGTGGTGAATTACGACCTTCCCGACGACTGCGAAAATTATGTGCACCGCATCGGCAGAACGGCCCGGGCGGGAAAATCCGGCAAGGCCATCTCGCTCGCCTGCGAAACCTTCGTGTTCAATCTCGAGGCGATAGAGAAATTTATCGGGATGAAGATCCCCACGGAATGGGAGTTCGAAGATCTCCTTGTAAGGGACATCAAGGACGCGGGACCGCCGCCGCGAGACGCGGATGGTGGACGTCGCGAAAGGGGCGAGCGCGGCGGCAGGGGCAGAGGGTCACGCGACGGCAGAAGAGACGACCGCAGGGAAAAGAAGGAGCGCAGACCCGCCGCTTCCTCGGAGCGGAAGCAGGCCGCCGCGGAGAAACCGCGCCACGACCGGCAGGAACGCCCCGCTCCGACCGAGCAACGCCCCAGGCAGGAACGAAGACCCGCGTCGGCGGCTTCAGGGCGGGACCAGCGGAAGCAGGAAAAGCGCAAAGACGGCGACAGGCGTCAGCGCGACAAACGCGACAAACGCCGGACCGGCGGCGGCCCTCAGGCACTGCCCGGGCGCCTTCCCGCCAGCGCCACTCCCGAGGAGCGGCTGGCGTACTACAGTCAGAAATACGGAGAGGACTTCATGCTCGGCGATTCCGCGGCGAAAAAGCAGGCGAAGAATAAGGGATTCTCGGGCGCGATCAGGAAACTGGTGGATCTGTTCAAGATCAAGGACTGAGTCCCGTATCGGAATGCAACGCCGCGCGAAAGCGCGGCGTTTTACTTTTCAAGCTGTTTTATAAACTCTCCGTATCCCTCCTTTTCAAGGTCTTCCCGGGGAATAAACCTGAGCGCGGCCGAATTCATGCAATACCGCAGGCCCGTCGGGGCGGGTCCGTCGTCGAATACATGACCCAGATGCGAATCACCGTTCCTGCTTCGCACTTCCGTCCTGGTCATAAACAGGGACCTGTCCACGCGCTCTACGATGTTGTCCGTCACCATCGGCTTCGTAAAACTCGGCCATCCGGTCCCGGAATCGTACTTGTCGCGCGAGCTGAAGAGGGGCTCTCCGCTCACGATGTCCACGTAAATACCTTCCCTCTTTTCGTCCCAGTACTCGTTCTGGAACGGACGCTCGGTGCCGTTCTTCTGCGTGACGTTGTACTGGATGGGGGTGAGTCTGCTCCTGATCTCATCATCGGAGGGTCTGGCATACCTCTTCGCGGTCCCGGCCGTCATGTTTTTCCCGGCTTCACCCCATGTTTTACCGAGAAAGAGGTCCCTGCCCGAGAAATGCCGGTAATACTTGTAGCGCTGGGCGTTCTTCTTGTAATAATCCTGGTGATAGTCCTCCGCCGGATAGAACCGCGCGGCGGGAAGAATCTCGGTTACGATCGGCCGGTCGAACCTACCGGACCGTGCGAGCTCCTCCCTCGAGCGCTCCGCAAGGCGCTTCTGCGTTTCATTCTGGTAGAAGATCGCCGTCCTGTACTGCGTGCCACGGTCGACAAACTGCCCTCCGGCATCTGTGGGATCAATCTGCTTCCAGAAAATTTCCAGCAGTTTTTCATACGATATTTTCGAAGGATCGAAGCGGATAGAGACGGCCTCCAGGTGTCCGCTTGTCCCAGAAGTCACGTCTTCATAACTCGGGTTCTCCAGCGTACCTCCAGTGTAGCCCGACACAACCTCCCTTACGCCTTCCATGCGATCGAACGGCGTCACCATGCACCAGAAACAGCCGCCGGCGAATACCGCGACCTCGTCCTCCTGACGCGAGGCAATACTCACCGCCGCGACGAGAACGACGAGCGCCAGAATTCCGTATTTCATCCAAACTGGATCCATTGCTTTTCTCCTGTAATCCGATTCAGGCTGACCCACAACAATTAGAATTTTATAATATACTAAAAGACAGGAGGGCGATCAAGCCGTAAATTTACTGACCATCGTTCCTTGCCTGTCCGTTGAGCGGTGCGTATAATGATGGGGCTCTCACGCCCTTTTGATCACCTCTTTCCCGAGCGTGGATAACGGATACAGTTGCCGTGGGCTGAACCTGCCGACCACCTTTTCTTGCGTGGGCCATGGAAGATCCCCATGGAAGCTTACACTCAGCTTCCTGTCTCACCGCTTATTTCTTTCGTCACGAGCGAACTCACTGCGCGGAGGAATAAAAAAGACACGGGCCGACGGCGCGGCAGGCCCCTCGCGCGTCTACCGGGTCAGCTTCTCCGCTATCCGGGCCACGTGGCGTCCCTGGAAGCGCGCTCCGGCGAGCTCGTTTTCACTTGGCATTCGCTCGCCCCTGCCGCCGGCTATGGTCGACGCGCCATAGGGCGAACCGCCCGACATTTCATCTATTCTGGTGAGCCCCTCGAAGGCGTATGGCAGCCCGACGATTACCATTCCGTGGTGCAGCAGGGTCGTGTGGAAACTTAAAATTGTCGATTCCTGGCCGCCATGCTGCGTCGCCGTGCTCGTAAATACACTGCCGATCTTGCCCACGAGCGCACCCTTAGACCACAACGGACCGGTCGAGTCCAGGAACGCGCGCATCTGGGCACACATATTCCCAAAGCGGGTGGGCGTCCCGAAAATGACCGCGTCGGCCTTTTCGAGGTCCTCGAGCGTCGCGAAAGGAATATGAGAGAACGCCTTCTGGGCCGCCGCAATTCCCGTACTCTCGAGCACCTCGGCCGGAAGCGTCTCGGGGACCCTCAGGAGGACGGGTTCGGCGCCATTTACCTCCCGCACGCCCTCGGCGAGGGCGCCGGCGAGCCGGTAGATATGTCCGTACGCTGAATAGAAAACAATCGGTATTCTCATGGGTTTTGCCCCCTTTTTTCATTGATTATTCGGCAATTATCATGATACGGTGCCCCCGGGTGAAACATGTTACAGGCGCCCGGTCCGAGTGACGTACGTTGACCAAATATTGAAAACCCGTGTATGCACGATATATTGGTAACAATATGCCGGATGGAAAGAAGCGTTTACCCGTGCTCAGATAAACAGGGGATTCTCCTTCACCGTTTCACCGGCAGGCTTTTTCATCAGATTAGCCGACTTCGAACATGAAGTCAACGACGCAAGCGCCGGCCTGTGGCCACGGCAAAACCCCCCAGCTCACATAACAGAGGTACGCTATGAACAACGGTATCGACTCCGGCAGGCTGTCTCGCAGGGGATTTCTGACTTTCATGGGCGCGATCGCGGCCTCTTTCGCCGCTTCGGGATTTTTAAGCCGGCTATTGGGCGGCCGGGCGTATGCCAAGGGAAAAACGGTCAAAAAAACAACCGATGATATAAAAACCACGGTTAAGGACAACGGGAAAAGG
>JAGODA010000102.1 GCA_017998475.1 Spirochaetota bacterium
GCCCCGAACATGGCGACCCTGCTCGCCTTTCTCCTTACCGACATGCCGCTTTCGAAGGGCGATCTCGACGCCGTATTCCGTCGCTGCATTGCGAAAAGCCTCAACTCGATCACAATAGACGGAGACATGTCGACGAATGACACCGCAATCCTCCTCTGTCCGGTGTCGCCCTCGCCCCTGTCCGACACGGCGGCCCTGGCGGCCTTCGAGGAGGCGCTGCTGGCGGTGCTGACGAAACTCGCGGAGATGCTCGTGCGCGACGGAGAGGGGGCGACGAAGTTCGTGCGCGTGCTCGTGCGGGGGGCAGTCGACGCGGCGGACGCGCGGCTCGCGGCCCGGGCCGTCGCGCAGTCGCTTCTGGTAAAGACGGCGCTTTTCGGCAACGATCCGAACTGGGGAAGGATCGCCTGCGCGGCCGGATATTCGGGGGCACGGGTCGAGGAGAAGAGCCTCACGATAAGGATAGATGACGCGGTGCTCCTCGACAGGGGGACGCCGGTGCCCTTCTCGCGCGACGAGATGTCCTCCAGGCTCGCGAAAAAGGACCTCGTGATCACCGTGGAACTCGGGCTCGGAGAGGCCGAGGCCGAATATTTCACCACGGACCTGTCCTACGACTACGTAAAGATTAACGCCGAATACACCACGTAAGGCGCATTTCATTCTTGACGAAATGGAACTTCTGGCCGACAATTAGGGCATACTGGAATAATGAAACGGGTCATGGTCATCGCATCGGGCATCAGACGGGGGGCTTTACGTCCGGCCGCGTTCGTGGCGCGGCTTTCGGCGTTCATGGTATGCCTCGTCGCGCTGTTTGCGCCAGGGCAGGCATCTCCCCAGACGGTAAAGGCCGAATACCCCGAAGGCAGGGTCATACTGTATAATTTCCAGAACACGGGCGCGGCGTCCGAGTTCGGCTATTATTCGTACATCATCCCCGATTCGATCTCCACCGAGCTCAAGCGCTCGAAAAAGTACGATGTCCGTTCGTTCCCGGTCATCTTCGAGTATGTCGACCCCAAAGCGCCCGCGGACGTCTATAAAAACAGGATACGGCTGCTGGCAGAGCGCGGAAAGGAATTCAGCGCCGATTTCGTCGTCACCGGGTCCTACTACGTCGAGAAAAGGACGATCTTCATAAAGACGCAGATTTTCGACGTTCACGAACAGAAGATCAAGGACATACACGAGACAAGCGAAGAACTCGGGGCGATGCTCCTTGTCATCATAGACCGGCTCTCCGAGAAGATCAACACGGAACTTCAGAAGGGGGTTACCGAAAGGCTGGCCAGGCAGTCCTCGTCGCCGTATCTCCCCTTTTACCGCGCGTTGAGCGGATGGAGTTTCGGCGCTTCACTCGGAACTGTCGAAATGTACGGACCATGGGGAGATATCTACGAGAACAAATCGGAGTGCTCCTCCCTCTATGTCCGCTACGATCTCGCGAAATCGGACATGGCGAGAGGAGTCCCCGTTCTTCGTGATATGGCGCTCTCCCTGCAGTACGACTACCTGACCGCCGACACGCGCGACACAGGCGAGCCGGTGTATTCGATATACACCCTGCGCTCCTTTTCGCTGAGCGGCATGTATCTGTACCGAATGGAGAGTTTTTTCGCCCTCGCGGCCGGCGCGGGAGCGGGCCTGGCCGTCTCGCTCGTCGAAATACCCGGGGCGGAAATCAAAGGCCCCCCCGAAATCATAGAGTCCAGACGCTCGTATGACCCGTCACTCCAGCTCTCGGCCGGCGCGCTGTTCTTCTTCTCCCGTATCGAGATCGGAGCGGGCATCGCCTGGCACCATCTCTTTCTCGCCGATCGGGGCATGGATTTCACGCGCCTGTATTTCAGCGTCGGCTACCGGCTGTAGGACCTTCCCGGCCTTTTTTTAATTGACATAAAGGAAGAATGTCCGATTCTGATGCACACGATCGGGGTTTCATCCCCGACGTTTTTTATTTTATACGGTCTCGGGATACGGCTATGACTTCAAAAAGGCTCAGGGAAATAATGGAAAGCGACCGGAACTATCTCTTCCAGAACTACGGCGACCGCCTGCCGGCGTGTTTTGTCGGCGGGGAGGGGTCGTTTCTCTACGACCAGGACGGGCGCAGGTACATCGACTTCTTCGCCGGCATCGCGGTGAGCACCCTGGGCCATGCCCATCCGGGCTTCGTAAAGAAGCTCCAGGCGCAGCTCGAGCGCCCCATCCATTCGTCGAACTGGTTCTATAATCGCGAACAGGCCGCCGCCGGAAAGCTTGTGGGCGAGCTTTCGTTTCCCGGAAAGACCCTCTTCGTAAACAGCGGTACCGAGGCGAACGAGGCGGCCCTCAAACTGGCGCGCGCGCACGGCCAGTCCATCTCGCCCGAGCGGTACGAGATCATCTCGTTCGAGGGGTCCTTCCACGGTCGCACCTTCGGCGGCATGTCGGCCACCGCCCAGGAGAAAATCAGGAAGGGATTCGGGCCTATCGTACCCGGTTTTAACTACCTGCCCTTCAACGACATACAGGCCGTGTCGCGCGAGTTGGAACGCAACGACCGCGTATGCGCAGTCATCACCGAGCTCGTCCAGGGCGAGGGCGGAATCCGCATCGCCGACAGGGAATTTATCCGGAAGCTTTCGGAGCTCTGCGCCGCGCGCAGGATCCTCCTTATTATCGACGAGGTGCAGACAGGCGTGGGACGCACCGGCCGGGCCTTCGCCTACCAGCACTTCGGTATAAAGCCCGACATCATCACGCTCGCCAAGGGGCTTGGCGGCGGGGTGCCCGTGGGTGCCATGCACGCGCGTGACGATCTGTCGCCGCTGTTCGGAAAGGGCGTTCACGGCACCACCTTCGGCGGGAACCACCTCGCGTGCGCCGCTGTGGAGTTCATCCTCAAGGAACTCAAAAAGCCCGCTCTTACGAAAAACATCACGACCGTTTCCGGTTTCATCTTCGACCGGCTGCGCTCGCTGAAAGAAAAGCATCCTTCACTTGTTCGCGAGGTGCGCGGCCTCGGACTGCACATAGGCGTCGAGCTCTCCATACCGGGGATGGACATCGTCAGGAAGGCGCTCGACGCCGGGCTCATCATAAACTGCACCGCCGAAAAGGTGATACGGATCATGCCCCCGCTCACTATTTCGGTTAAGACCGCGCGCGAGGGCATGAAGATACTCGAAACCATACTCGAGAGCGAGGCCTCATCGTGAAGATACCGAAACTCGCCACCAAGGACCTTGTAACCCTCACCGACCTCTCCGCGCGCGAAATCATCAACATCTTCGATCTCTCGGCACGCCTCAAGAAGGACCTCGCCGCCGGCAGGCGCGCGCCCGTGCTCGAGGGAAAGACGCTGGCCATGATATTCGAGAAGAACTCCACGCGCACGCGCGTGTCCTTCGAGGCGGGGATGTTCCAGCTGGGCGGCTGCGCGCTCTTTCTCAGCAGGGACGACATCCAGCTCGGCCGGGGCGAAACCGTGGCCGATACGGCGCGCGTACTGTCGCGGTATGTTGACGGCATCATGATACGCACCGACCTTCACTCCAAGGTGGAGGAGCTGGCGAGGACCGCGACGGTGCCCGTAATCAACGGCCTGAGCGACGCCTACCACCCGTGCCAGGCGCTGGCGGATTTCTTCACCATCTACGAACGCGAGAAAAAGCTCGAGAAGGTTAAGCTCGCCTACGTGGGCGACGGCAACAACATGGCGCATTCGCTCCTCGTCGGCGCCGCGATGCTCGGCATGGACATTTCGGTGGCCTGTCCCAGGGGCTACCAGCCCGACAGCCGGGTGAGCGAAATCGCGTTCGGGATATCGTCCGGAACCGGATCGAAGGTGACCGTGACCACCGACATCAACCTGGCCGTCGAGGGGGCGCACTACCTGTATACCGACGTATGGACCAGCATGGGGATGGAGAAGGAGGCCGCCCGGCGCAGGAAGGCCTTCGCGGAGTACAAAATCACCCGCAAGGTATTGCGGAAGTGCTCCGACAGGTGCGCGGTGATGCACTGCCTTCCCGCGCACCGGGGCGAGGAGATCGACGACAACGTCATCGACTCCGAATGCTCGATCGTCTTCGATCAGGCCGAAAACAGGCTGCACGTGCAGAAGGCCCTGATGTGCGCGCTGATGAAGTGAGACCGTCCGGGGCACGGAATCGAAAATTACGGGCCCGCCTCCGCGCGGCCCCCATACCATACAGCGGGAGAATGCCATGAACGTAAAAAAAGTCGTGCTCGCCTACTCCGGTGGACTCGACACATCCGTGATCGTGCGCTGGCTCATCGAGACCTACGGCTGCGAGGTCGTCTGCTTCGCCGCCGACGTCGGACAGGAGGAAGAACTCGACGGGCTCGAGGAAAAGGCGGTAAAAACCGGGGCCAGCAAATGCTACATCGAGGACCTTCGCGAGGAGTTCGTGCGGGAATACGTATTCCGGGCCATCCGCGCGAACGCCATCTACGAGAACCGGTATCTCCTCGGCACCTCGCTCGCGCGGCCAATCATCGCGCAGAAGCAGGTTGAGATAGCGCTGAAGGAGAAGGCCGACGCCGTCTGCCACGGAGCGACCGGCAAGGGCAACGACCAGGTGCGCTTCGAACTGACCTTCAAGGCGCTGGCGCCGGAGCTGTCCATCATCGCCCCGTGGAGGATATGGGACCTGCATTCGCGCTCACTGCTCTTCGATTACGCAGAAAAGCACGGCATCCCGGTTCCGGTGAGCAAGGACAAGCCCTACAGCATGGACCGCAACATCATGCACATCTCGTACGAGGGGGGAATACTGGAGGATCCCTACCGGGAGCCCGACGAGAGCATGTTTATCCTGACGAAGTCCCCCGAAAAGGCGCCCGACAAACCGACCTATCTCGAGATCGACTTCGAGCGGGGCATCCCGATCGCCCTCAACGGCGAGAGGCTGGGAGGGGTGGAGCTGATGCGAAGGCTCAATAAAATCGCGGGCGAGAACGGGGTCGGCCGTATCGACATCGTCGAGAACCGGCTGGTGGGAATCAAGTCGCGCGGCGTCTACGAGACCCCTGCCGGCACGGTGCTGCACGTCGCACACCGCGACCTCGAGGCCATCACGCTCGACCGCGACACCCAGCATCTTAAAGATGAGCTCGCGCTCGAATACGCCCGGCTGATATATTACGGACTCTGGTTCGCCCGCAAGAGGATGGCGCTCGACGCGTTTATAGACGAAACCCAGAAGAACGTTACGGGCACGGTGCGCGTCAAGCTTTACAAGGGAAGCTGTATGGCGGTCGGCCGAAAGTCCGCGGTGACGCTCTACGAGCCGAATATCGCGAGCTTCGACCACAGCGCGCTCTACGACCAGCGCGACGCCACCGGGTTCCTCAATATTTATGGACTGCCGCTGAAAGTCGAGGCGATGCTCTCGAAAAAGCAGGGCCGTGGATGATTTTCTGAAGCGGCTCCATGCCGACTACTCCGCGCGCCGCGACGACAGATCCCGGCGCGCGGCCGTCTGGAACGAGCTGTGCGCGCACTTCCCCCCTTCGATCGAGGCATGCGCCGCCGGGACGCCTCCGTCCACCCTCCTGGCGCGAGATGCCGGAGACCTCGGAATCGCCATTCTCTGGATCGTACAGGCCGCGCTGGTGCGTCCGATCGCGTCCGAAATCGGCGCGCCCGGGACGGCCTTCTCATCCCCCGCGTCGATCGGCGCGCTCGCCCATTCCGAGGACCCGGCGCGGCCGATGCGCGTCGCCATGGATCGCGGCGGACCGGCCCTCTCCGGACACAAAAAATATATCACCGGCGGGCTCGACGCCGACTGGATTATCATCACCGCCATGGGGGGGGACGAAACCGGCCCCCGGGCCGTGTACGTGCGGACGGCGAATCTGCCCGCCGGAGCGCTCGAGGAGATCGAGCTCGGTATGCTCGGTACAACGAGCCACGCGCGCCTGTCCCTTTCGGGGCAATCGCCGGAAGGGGCCGTCCTGCTCCCGGCCGATGGCCGTACGGTACGACGCGCCGTCAAGCGCTGGGGAATTGTCGAACGCGCCCTCATTCTCGAGGCCTATGCCGGGCTGTGTTCCCACCTCGCCCGGCGTACCGGGCTTGCGGAGATCCAGGCCCGGCTCGATGAACTGATCGCCGCCCGATCGTTATCGCGCCGCGGCCAGGTCGAAGCGGCCATGGCGGGCGCGCGTATCGAACCGGGGGGAGCGGATGTGGCCGAACTCACGGGAATCTCCGCGAGCATCGCGGAAGCGGCGGCCGCCCTCGCAGCGGAGGACTCGCGCCGCCTTGACGACCTGAAGCTCGCACGGATTTTTTCGCCGGGGCCTCCATGAGCATATTTATGCGGAAACCGCGTTAAATTACTTGCATTTGCCGCCCCTTCCCGCCTACTGGAAACGACGCTATATCCCGCGAGAGCATACCGGACAAGAGGCCATGTTCAAGGACGTCGAATCGACCATCAAGGCGCTCGAAAGCCAGCAGTACATCTGTTCTAAAGAGATCGCGACCACCGTCTTTCTGGCGATGAAAATGGAAAAGCCCGTGCTCGTGGAGGGTCCCGCAGGAGTCGGCAAGACCGAGCTCGGCAAATGCGTGGCCTCCGCGCTCGGGATGGACCTCATCCGGCTCCAGTGCTACGAGGGACTCGATGAGGCCAAGGCCCTCTATGAATGGGAGTACGCAAAACAGCTTCTCTACACCCAGATCCTCAAGGACAAGCTTTCCGCGATGCTCGAGGGCGAGAAGACGCTTTCCGACGCCGTGGCCCGGCTCACTTCCGAGGAGGACGTCTTTTTCTCCGAGAAGTTCCTCATACCGCGGCCCATTCTCAAATCGGTGACCGCGAAACGCCCCACCCTGCTGCTCATCGACGAGATCGACAAGTCGGACTCGGAGTTCGAGGCCTTCCTGCTCGAGGTGCTGTCCGATTTCCAGGTATCCATCCCGGAGATCGGCACGATAAAGGCCGAACGCAAACCCTTCGTGCTTCTCACCTCGAACAACGCGCGCGAGATGTCCGACGCGCTCAAGCGGCGCTGCCTTCATCTGTACATCGATTTCCCCTCGCGGACACTCGAGGAAAGGATCGTAACCATCAAGGTCCCGGAATGCGGGGAACGGCTGGTAAGCGAGCTTGTGGCGGCCGTGCACCGGATACGGGAACTGCCGCTTAAAAAGGAACCCAGCATCAGCGAAACGCTGGACTGGGCCAAGGCCCTCGCCCTTCTCGGCTGCGACGTACTGCGCCGGGACACGGCGGTGGACACGCTCAATTTCATACTGAAATACGAAAAAGACATCGAGCTGGTCAAGAAGCATTCCGCCGATGTGTTCGTCCATTAATCTGGAACCCGTCCCCCGCGACGGCGCAATCACGCACGACGAGCATTCGCGATGCAGTACGCAACAGAGGAACAACGCCGCGGAACGAGGAAGATCCTGGAGTTCGTACGGATACTCAAGGATGCGGACGTGCGCGTTTCGCCGTCGGAGAGTATCGACGTGTTCGGGGCGCTGGGGCATGTAGACTACACCGACAGGGCGGTATTCCGGCAGGCGCTCGCCACGACGCTGGTCAAGGACTACACCGACCTTCCCATTTTCGACCGCTGTTTCCATGAGTTTTTCGACCGCATTCCCTCAGACGAGACCGCGGGCATGATCCCGGCCGGCGGCGACACCGAAGATGCAGAACACCATGACGACGGGTATTCCGCCGGGGACATGCGCGAGGCGGGCGACGCGATCGACGAATTCATCGACGGCATGGACGAGGAGAGTCTTCGCACCCTCACGGCCCGCGATGTGGTCAACATCCTGCTCGACGACGAAACGCCCGCCTCATCCTCGGGGGCGCTGGGCATGATGATCATGAACGCGCGCGCGCGGCGCTCGCGATCCGAAGGCGGCGGCGACGCAGATGAAGGCGACCCGGCCCTGGCGTTCATCATCGGCCGGGTACGCAGGAGGATCCGGGAGCGCGCCATCGGCAGCTCCATACGCCGGCGCGAGGAGTATCTGCTCAACAAGTACATCTACCAGCTCAAGCCCGCCGAGGTGCAGGAGATGCGGGAGCTGGTAAGGCGCTTCGGGCAGAAGCTCAGGAACCGGATATCCCTGCGGAAAAAGCGCGTTAAACACGGGGGACTCGACGTAAAGCGGACGTTCCGGCGCAACCTGGCCCACGGCGGCATACCGTTCAGGCTGTACTACCGCGACAGAAAGATCGACCGGCCCCAGCTCGTCGTACTGTGCGATATATCGAGCTCGGTGAATCAGTATTCCCGATTCATGCTGCTGCTTACATACACGCTGCAGGGACTGTTCTCGAAGGTGCGGACATTCGCCTTTATCAGCAACATGGTCGAGATAACGCCGCTGTTCATGGAGATGGACCCCGAACGCGCCCTCAATTCGATCTTCACCGACACCGACTTCACCTACGGATTCGGAAGCAACTACGGCCGCTGTTTCGACCAGTTTATTGCCGATTTCAGCGATTCCCTGGGTAGAAAGACTACGGTGCTCGTCCTCGGCGACGCGAGGAACAATAACCAGGACCCGGGACTGGATTCCTTCATCCGGATCAAGGAATCCTCGCGCAATATCTTCTGGCTCAATCCCGACCGGAAGCACCTGTGGAACTGGAGCGACAGCATCGCCGGGCTGTACGCGGCGCATTGCACCGAGATGAAAGAAGTCAATAATGTTCTGGACTTATCCGATTTCATCGACAGACTGTTCAGGTGATATGAATACAAGGATACAGGCAAGCCTTCGCGTCAAACTGATCGTCAGCCTCATATCGGTGGTGCTCATCATCGGCTCCGCCTCCATCATCATCGGACTGCGCATCATCAACAACAACATCGTAGGCCAGGCGTACGAACAGGTCCAGAACGACCTGAAAACCGCCCGCTACATCTACGAGGACAAGATCAACATCATCCACCACTTCATGCGCCACCTCTCTCTGCTTCCTTATCTGCACGAAGCGATCGAGCGCAACGACAGGAGGCTCCTGGTAAACAAATTACAGGAGGTTAAAAGGGAACTCGACCTCGACATCCTGAACATCGTCGATCCGGCCGGACGGATCATCGTCAGGGCCCGCAACCCGGTGCGCACGGGCGACAGCGTGGCCGACGACAAGTACATAGGCTACGTCCAGACCAATCTTAAATCCTGCTTCGGCTCGGACATAATGTCGCACGACCACCTGGTGCGGGAGGGACAGGACCTCGCCGACCGGGCCTATATAACCCTGGTTCCGACGCCCATGGCGCGTAAGACCGACAACACCTACGAGGACAGAGGGCTGGTGCTGAAGGCCGCGTCTCCCATGATCCGCGACGGGAAGCTCATCGGCATAATCTACGGGGCGCGGCTCATCAACCGCAATTACAACATGGTGGACCAGATAAAAAGCCTGGTGTTCAAGGACCAGAAATACAACGGCTTCGAATACGGCACCGCCACCATATTCCTCGAGGACCTGCGCGTATCGACGAACGTGCTGCGCGAGGACGGCGTGCGCGCAATCGGAACTCGTATTTCGGAAGAGGTGTACAAGAAGGTGTTCGAGCGAGGCGAGCTGTGGCTCGACAAGGCCTTCGTGGTGAACAACTGGTACATCTCCGCGTACAGCCCCATCTACGACCTGCACCGCAAGGTTATCGGGATCCTCTACGTCGGGATCATCGAGAACAAGTTCAACGACATCAAGAAGGAAACGACCATACTGTTCCTGGTTATAATAATCGTCACGCTCATCATCGCGATCGGCCTCTCGA
>JAGODA010000103.1 GCA_017998475.1 Spirochaetota bacterium
TGCGAATACGCCGCCGGTCGCCAGAGGCGCACCAACCGCGTGGTCAACCTCGGCCTCGCCGCGAACGCCCTGCTCGCCGTCGTCAAAATATCCGCGGGGATATTCGGCCACAGCAAGGCGCTGCTTGCCGACGGGATCAACTCATTCTCGGATGTGGTCTACTTCCTTTTCGTCAAGCTATTGGTGAAACTCTCGGCCCAGCCCGCCGACGAGGAACACCCCTATGGACACCATCAGCTGGAGAGCATAGCCGCGGTCGTAATCGGGGCTTTTGTCATCACCACGGGAATCGCGATATTCTGGGATTCCATCAACACCGCCTTCGATCTCCTCACCGGAACCAGGGGCCGCAATCCGGTCGAGTCGTTCACGCTGGCCGTGGCGCTTGTAACCGTGCTCTGTAAAGTGTTCCTGATGCTCGACGCCGCGGCCGTAGGGAAAGCCACGCGGAACCTGGCCGTCACGGCGCTTGCGCGCGACCACCGCAACGATATATTCGCCTCCCTGGGTGCCGCGGGCGGTATAGTGATGGGACTTCTGGGAATTCCATGGGGTGACCCGCTCGCCGGGGCACTGGTCGCGGCGGTCGTGGCCAAAACGGGCATCGACATACTGAGGGAATCCACGGCCGAATTGATGGACACCGTTCCCGGCACGCGGATGGACGCGAACATGCGCGCCATAATCTCCTCCCACGGCGAGGTGCTGAGGGTCGAGAGCGTGCATACGCACCGGTTCGGTCCCTACTTCATGGCGAACATCACCATCGCCATCGACGGCGATCTGAGCGTCTCCGAGGGCGACCGGATCGCGGACGAGATCGAGAAGATGCTCTACGACAGGATCGATTTGCTCAAAAGGGTATACATCCACTACCATCCACCCAAGCGCCGGATCAGGAGAAAAGCCTGAAAGTATGTTACCGTCACCGACGGGCGCGATCCCCCGCCGGGTAAAAAAACGGAGCGGCGTGAGCGCCACGCCGCCGGAAGCGGGCTTTCAGCCTTTCTTCGCCTCCCGGGCCCACGAATCCTTGAGGGTGATGGTCCGGTTGAAGACGAGCCGCCCCTCCGCGGCGTCCGGATCCACGCAGAAATAGCCCAGGCGCTCGAACTGGAACCGGTTTCCCGGACGCGCCGTCGCCGCGTGAGGTTCGATGTATCCGGTAACGGTCTTCAGGGAATCGGGGTTGATGTTGGACAGAAAATCCTTCCCCTCTTCCGCCTCGTAGGGGTCCTCTTTAGTGAACAGGCGGTCGTACAACCGCACCTCGGCCTTTACGGCATGCGCGGCCGAAACCCAGTGGAGCGTTCCCTTCACCTTGCGCCCGTCCGGGGCGTTGCCGCCGAGCGACGCCGGATCCCAGGCGCAGCGGAGTTCGGTTATCTCGCCCCGCTCGTCCTTCACCACGCCCGTGCAGGTAACAAGACACGCGCCGCGCAGGCGCACCTCGCGCCCCGGCGCGAGCCTGAAGAATCCCCTGGGGGGCTCCTCCATAAAATCCTCGCGCTCTATGTACAGCACGCGCGAAAAAGGCACGCGCCGGGATCCGGCCGCGGGGTCTTCCGGATTGTTCGCGATTTCGAACTCGTCCGCGCGGTCCTCGGGATAATTCTCGATGACGAGCTTCAGGGGATTCAGCACCCCCATCACGCGCGGCGAGCGCCTGTTGAGGTCCTCGCGGATGCAGTGCTCCAGGAGAGCCATGTCGACCACGGCGTCGCGCTTGGCTACGCCTATGATGGAGGCGAACGCCCGGATGGACTCCGGCGTACAGCCGCGCCTGCGAAGCCCCGAGATGGTGGGCATGCGCGGGTCGTCCCATCCCCTCACATGGCCTTCCTTCACGAGGCGAAGGAGCAGTCGCTTGCTCATCACCGTATAGCTCAGGTTGAGGCGCGCGAACTCGATCTGCCGGGGACGGACCTTTCCCGGCTCGGCGATGTGGTCCAGGAACCAGTCGTAGAGCGGACGGTGCACCTCGAACTCGAGCGTGCAGATGGAATGGGTGATGCCTTCGATGTAGTCTGACTGCCCGTGCGCGAAGTCGTACATCGGGTAGATGCACCAGTCGTTTCCGGTGCGGTGGTGCTCCGCGCGCTTGATGCGGTAGAGCACGGGATCGCGCATGTGCATGTTGGGCGAATCCATACCGATCTTCGCCCGCAGCACCTTCGAGCCGTCGGGAAACTCGCCGTTTTTCATGCGCTCGAAGAGGTCGAGGTTCTCTTCAACCGTCCGGTCGCGCCAGGGGCTCGTTTTACCGGGTTCGGTCGGGGTGCCGCGCGTGGCGGCGATCTCTTCCGCGCTCATGTCGCAGACGTAGGCAAGGCCCTTTTGTATCAACAGGAGCGCCCAGTCGTAGAGCCTGCCGAAATAGTCCGAGGCGTAATAGGGCCTGTCGTGCCACTGGAAACCCAGCCAGCGCACGTCCTCCATGATCGAGTCGACGTACTCCACCTCCTCCTTCTCGGGATTGGTGTCGTCGAAGCGAAGATTGCACCGGCCGCCGTACTTCGCGGCGAGACCGAAATTAAGGCATATCGACTTGGCGTGGCCGATGTGGAGATAGCCGTTCGGTTCAGGTGGGAAGCGGGTATGAACGGCGGAGCCGTTCCTGCCCTCCTTCAGATCGTCTTCGATAATTTCTTCGATGAAATTCTGCGGTCTGTTTTTCTCTTCGTTGTCCATTGGGCCCGCCGTATTCTGTGCCGTATCCGGGGAGCCAGGCGCCCCCGCGCGCGAAGAATCGGCCGGGACGGGCGTTTTGTCAAGGAATTGGAGAAAAAGAAGCTCCAGGACGCGCCCGAGCCGGCATTATTTTACACCGGCGAAAAATACCGGCCCGCCGAAAGGCGGTTTGTCACTCAATGCCCGATTCCGAACTGAACGCGATCGGCATGTCCGCGATCTGTTTGGCGGTGAACGGCTTTTCGATATACCGTTTACAGAAACCCGCGAGCAGGCCGTTCACCCCCTTCAGGAAATCCTCCCCGTGGGCCGCGTGGAGCGCCTCCGCCATCCGGTAGCGGGCGACCGCCCCGTCTCTTTCTCCCATGAGGTCAAGGCCCTGCCCCGCGAGGAGAAGCGCGTGCGCGCGCTCGTTGTTCGACTGGGGTCGGTCGAGGGATTTTTCGAGAAGGCCGACGGCTTCCTCGTACGATCCGGTGTGCATCAGAAGGGCGGCCTTCAGGCGCGTATAGATGGTCTCCCCCGGATCGAGCGCGATGGCGGCGTCGAGATGCGCGAGGATGGCGGTATAATCGAACGGGTCCTCCTCGTGCAGGGCATACGCCTTCATGAAATGGCCCAGCCCCGCGCGTTTCGAGCGGTCCCGCCACGCATATCCGGGAAGCGGCGGAAAGCGCCGCGGGGGCGTGCCCTCCAGCTCGGCGCGGACGTCGAAACCGTGGAAAACACCGTCGCAGGCGGGCTCCACGCCCGTTCCGATCCAGACCACGCCCTGTTCGGGCACAAAGACCGCCGAGGTCACGTTGTTTGCCGCGCCCACCGTGATTCCCGTCGCGCGTTCCGCGCGGGTGAACATGTCGAGCCTGTCGCCCATAAAGGCGGCGGCCGCCGTAGGCGTTATGCGACCTCGGTTTGCCGCCGTCAGCTCTTGGAGCCGCCGGTATCGCCCGGCCAGGTCGCGCATCACCATGTTGTGGCGTCGCATGAGATCGAGCTTTTCGAGCTCCGGCGTTGTGGCGAAGTTGGTGAGCACCAGCACGCCGCCCTTCATTCTTTTTACGCCGACGGTGTCGGCGTTGGCCTCGATCACCGCGGCGTCGCGTCGTTTCCCGTCCGCGATCATATAGCCGAACGCTCCCGCTCTCCGGCCTTTCCGTACGATCGCTATGGCCTCGTCGACGCTCGATGCGCCGCGCATGATCTCATGCTGTAAAACCGTGTACGAGCGCCCCTTCGCTCCGGTACCGTCGAACCCCATGAAGTGGCCGCCGATTACGATGCCCTTCTCGTTGACGGCCGAATTGCATTTAATCAGTCCCGCCGTGGAAATATTCAGGTATTTATATCCCCGTGACGGGTTGTATATGAATACCGTCTGGCAGTCCATCCACCGCCCCTGTCCGGGATAGTCCGTGTTCCTTCCCATGATGAGCATCCCGTCGGTGGTGGCCGGTCCCGCGGCCGCGAAATCGGAGCATTCAGCCGCGATACCGAGCGATTTCGCCTTGCCTTTTATAACCTTCGGCACCATGATCATGGTGAGCTCGGATTTATACGTCGCCCTCACCAGATCGCGATAGTCGATGCCAGAACCGTCGGCGATACCTTTCAGCTCGCGGAGGTATTCCTCCGGAGTGTTCCGCTCGAGCGGACCGAATACTGAAAAATCGAGGTAGGCGAGCATCAGTTTTCGTAAAAACGCCGGTCTGGCGCGATGGTCCCGCGAATTCGTGACCGGATCGGCGAATACCGGCACCACGCCGCGGGCGATTTCCTCCCTGAGAAGCGTCCCGTGCTGAAACCCCATCTCGTACGGGCCTCCACTTATCGAGACGACCAGATTCCCGTCCCTGCGCTCCTTCCACGCGCGTCCGAACCAGGTGCGTCCGCCCTCCTCGCGGATTTTTTCCGCGCCGAGGAGTTCGGACACGCTCCTTTCGGGAGCGTAGGCCTTTCCGGAGCTGATACGGGATGTTTTAATAAACCATTCGGCGCTGAAAATGATGATCGCCGTCACGAGCAAAACGACGGGGCCGCGTTTCATGGAGTCCTCCATATCGATGGGCATGTGCGCAGTCTTTCTTCAGATTCCACCGGAGAAACGGATTTGTCAAGGATTTGAATGAAGTATATTCGCGCACGGCGTTTAACCATGTTTTTCCATAAACGCCGGTCACACGCAAGCGAGCAGGCGGGGAAGCATTCCGTCAGGGGTAACAAGCGGCATGATTGCTTCTCCCGGGGCCCCAATAATTATTAAAAATTGCACGGGCAGGCACTCCTGATGTACGTTTTTATTTATTTGACCCTGTCATGATCGCATGGTATTCTCTTGCTTCGCCGGCCAGCCACGGCCATATCATACACCGGGAGGAAACACGATGTCGGACTCAATTACAGAAGTGAGTGAAAAATCCTGGGGCGCGCGCCTCATGGAGTCGATCAAGGGAGTGCTTGTTGGACTGGCGCTCTTCGTAGCGGCGTTCCCCGTGCTGTTCATGAACGAAGGCTGCGCCGTTAAAACCGCACGCGACCTGGGTAACCTGGCGAAGGAAGTCGTGAGCGTGGACGCGCTGAAAATCGACCCCGCCAACAACGGCAAACCCGTTCACATGAGCGGTGACGCGAAGACGGACGAGGTGCTTACCGACAGCGCCTTCAATTACAGCGCGAACGCGATCCACCTCGGCCGTTCGGTCGAGATGTTCCAGTGGATCGAAGACCGCAAGGAGAAGACGGAAAAACAGGTCGGAGGCAGCGAAAAAACGACCACCACCTACGAGTACCGCACCGGATGGTCTTCGTCGGCAATCGATTCATCGACGTTCAAACAGCCCGACGGCCACCGCAACCCCGGCTCGATGCCCTATGAAGCGATAAGCCTCTCGGCGAAAAACGTGCTGCTCGGCTCGTACAGGCTCATCCCCGCGCAGATAAGCCAGATTTCCGGGAAGGAAACCGTTAACTTCACCGCGGCCGAAATCGCCAAGCTCCCGCCCGCGATTCGCGCGAAAGCCAAACCTTCCGGCGAATGGCTTTTCCTGGGAGCGAACGCCCAGCAGCCGCAGGTCGGCGACGTGCGCATCCGCCTGGATGTGGTGAAGTCGCCGAAGGCCATCTCGGTAATCGCCGTACAGAACGGCGACACCTTCCAGGCGTATCGCGGGAAAGAGGGGACCCAGCAGCTTCTCGTCAGCACGGGGACCATCGATGCAGCGGGAATGGTCCAGAGCGCGCAGGACGCCAATGTCACACGCACCTGGATAGTCCGCTTCGTCGGACTCGTCATGATGTACCTGGGGCTCATGATGGTGTTCAAGCCGCTGGTTACGGTCGCCGACGTCCTCCCGATGCTCGGCGGACTTCTCAAGATCGGCCTGGGCCTTTTTTCGGGCATCATCGCCTTCGCGCTTTCGCTGGTCACGATAGCGATCGCGTGGATATTCTACAGGCCCGTGCTCGCGATCATCCTGCTCGCGCTCGCCGGCGGGGCCATCGCCTTCGGAATAATGAAGTCCCGCCAGAAGAAGGCCGCCGCCGCGGCATAGCCGACAGAACCATGCCTCGCAAAAAGCCCTCTCCGCGCGAGAGGGCTTTTTTAAATACGGGTCTATCGTATCATTCCGCCACGGCGGGCATCATCGATGATGCCCGCGCGCCCCCACACCCGCTCCGTGCCCCGAAGCGGGTGCCTCCCCGCCGTTACACGGTTTCCGAGACGTTCATGAGGCTTTGCGCCAGAGCGGCCAGTTCCCGCGCGGTCGACGAAAGCTCGAGGGAGCCGAGCGCCACCTCCTGCGTCGTCCTGTTGATGACGCTGACGCTGCGCGCGATCTCATCGAGCGCCGATTTCTGTTCGCCCGTGGCGTTGAGGATGTTCGACGCCTCCGAGAGAACCCCGGCGAGCGACTCCCGCGCGGCGTCGTTGAGGGCGAGATCCTCGCGCGTGAGGTCGACGATACCGTCCATGCTGCCCCCGAAGCGCGCGATCGATTCTATCATCTCGTTAAGAGACCCGGTAAAAGAATCCAGTCGTCCGAAGGCGTTGCCAACCTCGCGGCTGCTGAGATTGAACAGATCGTTGATCGATTTGAGATTGTGCGAGGTGCTGTCTGCGAGCTTGCCGATTTCGTCGGCCACCACGGCGAACCCCCTTCCGTATTCGCCTGCCCGCGCCGCTTCGATGGAGGCGTTGAGCGACAGAAGGTTGATCCTGTCGGAGATGTCTTCGATAATGCCCACCGTATCCCGCACGTCCTTGAATTTCGAGGTGGCGATGGACATCACATCCAGGACTTCGCGTATCTCCTTTTTCGATCGCTCGACGATCACGTTCAGGGCATCCCGGATCGCCAGCGCCTCCCTTGTCTTTTCATCCACGCGGCCGACTATACCGCGCAGGTTTTCCATGCTGTCATTGACACGACGCGCGAGGTCCGCCTGATTCCGCGCCATCGTGTGCACTCCCTCACCGCTCGAGGCGACCTCCTCGACCGTTGAGGTGATCTCCTCCACGGAGGCCGCCTGTGATTGTACGTTTTCGGAGAAAAGCGAGGTGGTCCCGGCCATCTCCTCGGTCGATGATGCGAGCTTCACCGCGGTCTGGTTCGTGGTGTCGAGTATGGCCTGGATGCTCCGGCGGTTCGATTCGATCGTTTCCATCTGCTCCCTGTTCTTCCTGTCATAATCCTCGATGATGGGAATGCTCCGGTACGCGGCGAAGGTAATGACCACCGAAACAAGCATGTAGAATATCTCGCGCTGGAGCTGTATACCGTCGTGAATTACATTTCCGTCGATCACCGCGACCGTATAGACCGGCACACCCTTGGCCTCCACCAGGAAGAGGAACGCGATCCAGAATGAGAAATATACGATGGCGAGGACGAGCAGGAGCTTCCTGTTATAGAGAAGCTGGATGATCACCAGAAAAGCCACCGCCAGGCCGGTAATCTGGTAGCTCTGCGCGGCGTACGTCCAGTCGAGGGTTCGTCCGTAACTCAGCTTGGTAAGCATGGACGCGCCGAGCGTCATGCAGCCCGCGGCCCATTCAAGCGAGCCCGTCCCGGCCTTTTTTTTCTTCCTCCTGTAGATGACGAAAGCCACGCCGATCATAATTGAGAGCAAGATAGAGGACCCGATGGCGTTGATCGGCCTGGCGTGCGTCATCAACTGAAAGGAGACGGCGATGATCCCGATCGCCAGCAGGAGCAGGAAATAAGTGAACGCCCCCTGTATCTCCATCCTTTCCCTCGCGGTATACTCTCGCGTACCCATGCCCCCTCCTGCCGGTCCCATCGACATTTTCGTCCAGACACGGCCTGCCGCCGTGAATCCGGAACTCACCGCGAGAATCCATCATTTCCTGCGATTGTCAACGATCTTATATATTCGTTTCGCGCAGCGGACGCATTCCGCTTGCCTTTTTCCGGCCATTTCATATCATTGATCACACCCGCCGCTACAAGGCACCCCACTTCCACGCGTCAACGGAGATGGCCATGAAAAGGAAGACCGTGATAACAGTTATGATACTGGCGCTGAGTGCGTTTTCAGCGACAGCCGCGCACGCCTGGTCCTCGCACTGCAACCTGACGCACGGTGTGTTTAAAAACGACGCAACCCTCGACCGCCCGGTCCGGGTTGAGCCGATCGAGGCTTTTCTCGCCGTCGAGAAGAAAGGGATCGCCGCTCTCCTCGAGTCCGAGGAGGCCTGGTTTACTGTAAACATCCCGGCATATCCCGCCCTTCCCGCGGCACTGCGCTTCGACGGGACCGGCCGGACGAACGCCCTTGCCGCCGGATTTTCGCGCGCACTTCGGATCAATCCCGGATTTTCCTTTCCCCTTTACCTTCAGCTGCCCACCGGAACACGGCAGGCCGGAAGGCGCGCGGTCCCCGTACGCCGGGTCTCGCTGGTGACGGCGGACATCGCCAACCCGCCGCTGGTGTCCATCGCGCGCGGAGAGGCGGTGGCGGCCCGCGATGTGCTCGCAACCGCCAGCGAGGAGCCCGATTTCGGAATGGATGTGGGATTGTTTACCGATAATAAAACGTCCTTCGGCGCGGAGTACGGTTTCGGCGCCCAGCCCTTCGGAAATCCCGAACTGGACTACGGGACACAGGCCCCCTTCCACATGGCCTTTTTCCACGAGAACTTCATCATCAAGCTCGCCGCGCCGTTTTCGAAGGTATCGCACGTCGAATATCGCATACGGCTGTACACCGCGCTCGCGTCCCATGCGTTCAAAACGGGGCACGACTACTGGGGATATCGTTTCGCGGGATGGGCGATGCACTACCTGCAGGACATGGCAGTCCCCTACCACGCGCGCATGACACCGGGCATCGGCACGCTCCGGCTCATCTGGGCGAACCTGTTCTATTCGGAGGAAAAACGCAACGGTCTGCTGAACATCCTGTCCAACCGGCACCTCGTGTTCGAGAAATACCAGTACTACGCGCTGATCGACCTGATGGCGGGGGGAATGTTCGACAGCCCGCTTCTCGCCGCGCTTGCGGACACATCACACGACGATACGGCCGCGCCGTACACCGACCGCCACGCCCGCGACATCGTATCGCGCGCGTCGCATGCCGTAGCCGACGACATCGACGCATTGATGGGGAAAACGTTTCCGAAAAAATATGTCTCCGATCCGGCCTACCTGTTCGGCGTGACCGAACCGGAGATCGACGTGTACGCCCTCCTCAAGCGCGAGAATCCTGAAGCCGCGCAGAAGATGGACGAGGCCCTGGTTCCCTTATTCAGAACTCTCGCCTCCGCGTCACGGCTGTATATGAAGTCGCTCGCTCAATGATACGGCGAGGGCCGCCCGCTCAGGCGCGGCCCTCGGTCATCATCTTCTTTATTTCCCTCTTTAAAATTTTACCCACGCCGCTGGTGGGAAGCTGGTCCATGAACTCGATCACCTTCGGCACTTTATACGGCGCGACCTCGGCCTTGAGGAATTCCAGTATCTTCGCCCTCTCCGCCTCGCTCTTTTCGATGCCCGGCTTAAGTACGATGGCGCACCCCACGCGTTCTGAGCCGGGGCGTTCTTGATCGGGTATTC
>JAGODA010000104.1 GCA_017998475.1 Spirochaetota bacterium
CATGTAACCGTGCATGGTTCCGCGTCGGACGAGGCCCTTCTGGGCGGCGTTCCACAGCGGGTCGTGCGTGCGCGCCTCCTCGAAATCGTCCCGGCCGTAGAGGTATTCGCGAATATCGGTGCGGTGGCGGTCGAGCGTCTTCTTCGCCCAGTCGGGGATACCCTCGAAAGAATCGTAGCGCGGATTGTACAGGCAGTAATTGTCGGCGAGCTCCCTGCGCACCACGAGCTGTTCCATGAAATCGTCCCGGGAACGCGACCCCGAGCGCGAGATCTCCAGCGCCAGCCGCTGCGCCGAAAGCTGGCCGAAGTGCAGATAGGGCGAGAGGCCGGACTGACCGTTCGCTGAGGGGTCGTTCCGCGCCCACGAGTAATCGTCGAGCCCCTTCTGGAAAAAGCGCCGCATGGCGCGCTCGGCCGCTCGCGGACCGCTTTCCATCCCGATACGCTCCGCCTCCTCGCCGGAAACCCCCGCCGCCCGGTACACGCGCTCCCAGTTGACGGAAGACGAAGACGACTGTGCCGTATTGAATTTTTTCAACGACGGGACCGGAAGGAGGAATTCGGGAAGAAGCCGGTTCAGTTTTTTCCTGAGGGTGTGCGCTCCGTATTCCTGTTTCCCGGAGGCCGCGCGGCAGGGAACGATGTTGTGGGCGTCGATCTCGTGCACTGGAACGCGGACTTTCGCGGCGAGCGATTCGCGCCAGACCCGCTTGACGCGAAGCGGATCGAAGTCGGTCACCACCAGGCCGGCATTCAGGCGCTCGACGAAGGCCGGTGCGGATCGCGCGGGGTCGCCTGTCTCGATATAGAAAGGGATGCCGCACGCGCGGAGCTCTTCCTCCACCGCGCGAAGTCCCGCGAGCATGAAGGCGTACTGTTCCGGCCGCGCTGCGAGAAAGCGCTCCGCCAGGCAGAAGAGCACCACCAGCGGCGCTCGGTATTCAAGGGCCCTGGAGCGGGCGTAGAGGAGCGCCCAGTTGTCGCGCACGCGCTGGTCCCTGCTCATCCAGTAGACAACGGGACCGGAGGAGTACGGGACGTCGTTCAGGGCATGAAGGCGTCGCTCGTCCATCGCGCCGAGTATAGCACGGGGCGACGGATATGAAAGGAATATTTGTCCGTGATGTTCAGCCGCGCGGGCGCTTTCCGCCCCGGCCGCGGTTCTGTCCCTCGGGAGGGGCGAGCATGCGCCAGATACGGTCGAAGTAGCCGGGGATGGTGTCAACGAGCTTCCAGCGCATTCCGTGGTAGTACCACGTGTAGATGGCGCGGTAGCAGATCATGTAGTAGACGTCGAAGATCTCGCGCACCTCAAGCGAGAGGTCGATGTCCCTGCGTTTGCGCGCCGCGGTCACGATGTCCACCAGTACGCGCCGCTCGTCCGCGCGGATGAAGGACTCCTCGCGCATCCAGGTGCGCATGGGCACGGTGATGAACGAGGTGATGGCCACTCCCGGGTTGCGGTCGTAGAAGTCCATGGTAACCCAGAGTATCTTTCGGAGGATTTCCCTGGTACTGTCGAGGCCCTGAATGTGCACGCGCACGAGCTCGCGTATCTCGGAAAGCTTCTCGTTGAGGATGGTGAAGAGGAGCTCCTCCTTCGAACTGAAATAGCGGTAGATCGTGCTGGTGGAGAGTCCGGATTCGCGGGAGATCTCGCGGAGGTTCACCTGGTAGAAGTCGTTTTTCGAGAAGAGATCGAGCACCACCGGGTAGAGCCTGTCCTTCAATCGGCCGGGTATCTCGGCCGGGGCGCGCACGCCCCGGTCCCCGTTTTTCTGAGCCATGTCCTTCATCACTGTATCCCGTCCGCCGTGCGCCCGTCAGGCGCCCCTGTACATCGCATCTATAACATCGCCGTATTTCTTCTCAATAACTTTTCTTTTAATTTTCATGGTGGGCGTGATCTCTCCGTTCTCCTGCGAAAAAGGAACGGCCATGAGGGTGAACCTCTTGATCTTTTCGACCTGCCCCAGATCGCGCGTGCGCTCCTCAATCCTCTGCCGATAAAACTCAATGATTTCGGGCCGGTCGATGAGGTCTCCGGGCCGTTCGAAGGGAATGCCCGCCGAGCGCGCGTAGGGCTCGAGGGCCTCGAAGGAGGGCACGACGAGCGCAGAGATGTAATTGCGGCCGTCGCCGATAACGGCGATCTGTTCGATGTACAGGTCTTCGCCGACCAGCGTCTCGATCTGCTGGGGGGCGATGTTCTTTCCTCCGGAGGTGATGATGAGGTCCTTGATGCGCTCGGTGATGCGCACGTAGCCGTCGGAGTCCACGTGCCCGACGTCGCCGGTTTTGAACCAGCCGTCCCGCGTGAACACGGCGGCCGTGGCCTCGGGTTTGTTATAGTAGCCGCTCATCACCGCCGGACCCTTCACCTGGATCTCGCCCTCGTCGGAGATGCGCACCTGCATGAGCGGAACGATCCTTCCGCAGGCGCCGTACCTGATTCCGACCTCGGGGCTCGACACCGAAATCGGAAACGCCTCGGTGAGGCCGTACCCCTGGGCCAGCGTGATCCCGACGCCGTTGAAGAACTCGTTGATTTCGGCGGAAAAGGCCGCTCCGCCCACATTGTACGAAACCGGCCGCCCGCCGACGACGGCCCTCAGCTTGCGGAGCACGAGCCGGTCCGCGAAAAAATGACGCAGTGCAAGGCCCGCGGGCACCCTCGCCCCCGCGTCGCGGAGCGAACGGTGGCGTTTGCCGGTCTCCACGGCCCACATGAAGAGCCGCTTCTTGCGCGGCGAGGCCGCCTGGAGCCGCTCGAAGATGGTGGCGTAGATCTTTTCCCACAGGCGCGGGACGCTTGTCATGTACATGGGGCGCGCCTCGGCGAAATACTCGAGAATGAGTTTGGGGTCGGGACAATAGCTGTTTATCATACCGTACTGCATGACGCCGTAGCTCCACGCGCGCTCGAACACGTGCGAGAGCGGCAGAAAACAGAGCGAGTGTCCGCCCTTCGAGGGGCGCTGGTAGTAGCGGCCCGTGGCGTACATCATCGCGAAGAAATTTTTATGCGTCAGCATCACGCCCTTCGGGTCGCCGGTGGTGCCGGAGGTGTAGATGATGGTGGCGAGGTCGTCGTACGAGGCGGAGGCCAGTCGCGCGTCGAGCTCCGCTCCGTTGGAAAGCTCCCGTCCCGGTTTGACGAGTTCGTCGAAATTCACGGCTCCCCGTTCGCGGTCAACGGCGACATCTCCATCGAACACCACGATGTGTCTGAGCGGCGAGCCGTTTCCCATGCACGAAAGGGCCTTTTCGTACTGCTCGCGATTGCCGGCGAAGAGCACCGAGATGCCCGCGTCGCGAACGATGTACTCGGCCTCGCGCGCGCTGTTCGTTCCATAGACGGGCACCGTCACCCCGCGCACCGAGAGTGTGGCCAGATCGGCGATGTGCCATTCGGGCCGGTTCCCGGAAAATATGCCGACCGATTCGCCGGGCTTAACGCCCATGTCGACGAGCGCCGCCGACACCGAGCGCATCAGTCTCCCCAGCTCATTCCATGTGATCGCGCGCCAGGCGCCGTCGCGCTTGTGGCGGAACGCGGTCTCGTCGCCGTACGCCTTCACCCGGTCGTACACCATCGCGGCGAGATGGCGGTCCCGCTCGAGCATTTCGGTGAACTGTCTTTCGTGATTTTCGCCCATGCCTCCCTCCCCGGCCGCACACGGCCGTTCCAGTGTGAGGTCAGCATGCGGCAGGGGAGGGGCTTTGTCAAATAGAAAACATAGTTTCGATTTTATCGTCAATTTCGAAATATTGTTTCGTTATCGCGGGAGCCGTTCAGGACGCGTCGCCGCGCCCTGAACGGTAAAACCGGGGACGCGTCAGCCCTTTTCGGGAATGGTCCGAAGCAGGAACCACCCGGCAAGCGCGGCCATGGCCGAGGCGCCGAGGATTCCGATCTTCGCCATGTCGAGTTCCTCGCTGCCTCCGAAGGCGAGGGCGGCGATGAAGAGCGACATGGTGAAACCGATCCCCGCGAAACAGCCCACCGCGAGGAACTGGCGCCACGTGGTCCCCGGGGGCATGGCGGCGACTCCCATTTTTACCGAAAGCCACGAGAAGAAAAGGACGCCGACGGGCTTTCCGATGAAGAGTCCCGCCGCAACGCCGAGTGCGACGGAGCTTCCGAGCGCGGCCGCCGCGCTGTCGCCGAGCGATACGCCGGCGTTCGCCAGCGCGAATACGGGCATGATGAAGAAGGCGACCCATGGATGCAGGGAGTGCTCCAGCCGCTGCATGGGCGACTCCACCTGGTGGCAGGCGGTCTCGATGGCCTGCACGGCCGCGCGCTGGGTGTCGTTGCCGATCACCCCGCCGCCGGTGGTATCGGCTGATTCGAACTCTTTTAAGAACGCCCGGCAGCTGTCGGTAAAATCACGGCCCGTAATCCGCGTCGAAGACGGGATCGTCATTGCCAGCAGGACGCCGGCGATGGTCGCGTGGATTCCGGACTTCAGAAAGGCCACCCACAGTCCCGTGCCGAGGAGTGCGTAGACGAGCGTTCTTCGAACTCCAAGCCTGTTCGCGCCGATAAGAAGCGCGAGGAAAACCGCGCCGACGGCGAGACTCACAAGCGAAATTTCGGAGGTGTAGAAGATCGCGATGACGAGCACGGCCCCCATATCATCCACAATTGCGAGGGCCGTAAGGAACACTTTAAGCGAAAGAGGCGCGCGTTTTCCCATGAGGGAGAGTATGCCTATCGCGAAGGCGATATCCGTCGCCATGGGGATTCCCCATCCGCGTATCGCGCCGGTGCCCAGGTTGAAGCCCACGTAGATGAGCGCCGGCACCAGCATCCCGCCTATGGCGCCCGCGATCGGGAGGGCCGCCTGTCGTGGTGAGGCGAGCTCGCCGGTAAGAATTTCGCGCTTTATCTCGAGCCCGACCACGAAGAAAAAAACGGCCATGAGTCCGTCGTTGATCCACAGGTACAGCGGCTTGGAGAGCGCGACCGCACCGGGTCCGACCGTAAGGGGCGTCTGCCACAGGGCCATATAGTGGCCGGCGAGCGGTGAGTTGGCCAGGACCAGGGCGATGACGGTGCATACGAGCAGGAGGATGCCTCCGGACGCCTCGGCCTCGAAGAATTCCTGGAACGGCAGGATGAGACGATCGACCGGAGCCTTCCCGGAAGGCGCGGTCTTTTTTCCGTGTTGCTTCATCGGGAATACCTCATACAGGGGATTTCAAAGTGCGTATCGCACGGCCGTTACGGTCGGCGATACAATCGCGGAACAATGCTACAGGGAGGGGTGTTTTCTGACAAACAGTTTTCCGGGGGCTGTACCGAGGTTATGCGTACCCGCCGTCCGGTCGCGTACCGGTCTTCAGCTGACAGGAGACGGGAGAGCCTTCGATATCCTCCCTCCAGGCCTTTCTCCGGAAAGTATTGTTCCAGTAATTGGCGAACAGCATGGCGGTGACAAGCTTGGATATGCGCGAGCGTTCCTCCGGCGTGTAGCTTCGGCGATATTCCTCGACGTAGTCGCCCGCCGGCTCGGCCCCGTCGAGGAAGGCGCGGTCCTGAGCGTATCTGAGGGCGAGCCATTCGCGGTACTCGAATTTTTCCCGGTCGAGCGTGAGGAGGTCTTCGATCCGGTCCTCGCTGAGCCCGAGCCGCCGGCCCGCGGCGGAGTGGATGGTCATTCAGGTGTAACAGTTGTTGGCGAGCGTTACGGCGAGCAGTATCTTTTCGCGGAAGAGGCCGTCCGTTTTTCGCAGGGTCGAAATAAACGAAGGTCCCCTGAATACGGTGATCAAACGGGAAAGGAAATCCCCCGGGGATGTAAAACGCCGCATGGTGACGATGGGGTCCATCCGCTGCCTCCCTGTCTGCTCAGGCCTTCCGACCGCTTCCTGTAAGAAGCATGGCCGCGTTCCGTTGCCTACTATATGGTGGCGGATTCAGCGCGTAAAGTGGTTTTTTCGCACTTCCGTGGGTTCCGGCCGGGTCCGCGGCGGGTAAAGTGCTTGCGCTCGGGCCCGGCGCGGATAGTATTCGTGCGGTTATGCCTTCCGTGGTTAAATCGAGAAACACGATCTCCGTCATGCGGTTGTCCGCGGCAGTCGCGGTGCTGCTCTTCGCGGCCGCCGCCCGTCCGGCAATCGCCGCGAGACCCGTCGCCGCCGTGGCCGGCGTCGAGACGAAGTCCCCGCGCGGGAGAAGCCTGGCGGAGATGTTCGCCGGCTCGCTCGAGGCGGCCCTTCGCTCGTCCGGTGCGTTCGACCAGATCGACCGGGAGCTGCTCGCCGACCAGCTCTCGCGCTACGGGTGCGACGCCGAGCCCTGCCAGATCGGTTTCGCCCGTTCGGCGGGAGTCTCCCTGCTCGTGCGCGGGAAGCTGGAGGAGCGCGCGGGAGGGCTGGGTTTCCGGGTTGAGGCGTATGGAATCGACGCGCCGTATTTCGGCAGGATGCTGTACCGGTACAGCGTGGACGTTCCGGCCGGTACGACAGCGCCCGGAGCGAAGGAACTCGGCCTGATCTGCGAAGAGCACGCGATCCGCGCGGTGGCGGGTGCCCTCTCCGTGTTTCGAATTCCCGTTCCGCTCTCGGATGACGGCCAGGGCGTGCTGGCGGTTTCCGGAAGCATTCGCGTAAAAGCCGGCGAGTACGATCTCTTCCGGACCGGGCCGACGGCGCCGACCGGGCACGCGGTACGCGTTGACGAACGGATCGGCAAGGTGAGGATCGATCTCCGGGGCTCCGTCACAGGCGCGGGTTCGGCCGGGCCGAGAGCGGGCGATTACGTGCTGACCGGCCTTGGTGATGACGCGGCCCGGACCGCGCGCCTGCACCGCGCCCGCAAGGAGGAGGCCGTCTTCCAGAATCCCGGCTATTCCGACGCGATCCTGGCGGCGCTCTTCAGCGTTCCCGCGAGCGCGTCGATGCCGCTTATGGCGCCGCTGGGCTATTATCGTTACGGCGACTTCGAGGGGCTCTGCCTGTGGGCCGCGAACGCCGCGCCGTGGCTGTACCTGGAGGCGAGCGGGCTTCTGCGCAGGCCCTCCGAGCTTCGCAAGGACAGGCGTGACGTGCCGCGCGAAACCTCCGCGCGCTACACCTTCGCCCTGTACATGCTGGGTATCGGTGGGGTGCCGCTTTTCGTGGACGCGTTCGCGCATCGCTATCTGCATGACGCCTCGCTGTACGGGGGCGCGCAGCCGGTGGTGGGCGGCGAACCGACCGCGGTTTTTCTATCGGTTGTTTCCGGCGGCGGAGGGCACTTCTACAAGGGACACCGCTACTGGGGCTATCTGTACTTTCATTTGAATAACGCACTGGTGTATTCGGTGCTTCGCGAGTATTCATATTCCTGGCGCTACAACGCGGGTACGGGTTCGTACCGGAAATCACGCGGGGACGAAGGGCGGTTGCGCCTGTACCTGGGCGCGCTCGGCGCGGTCAAAGTGATCGAGGTGGCGCACGTTCTGCTCATCGGTCATTCCATCTCGGCGGGGCGGGTGACCGAGGAGCGTTTCTCCGTCGCGCCGGAGCTTTTATACGATGACAGGGGATTCGCTCCCGCCCTCCGGATAAGCTACAGGTTTTAGGCGATGGGGATGATGCGCGGAAATAATTTTTGCGGACGTTTGGTTCATTGCGCGATGGCTGCGCTTCTGACGCTTGCCGTGTCGCGCCAGTCGTCCATCCTGGCGGCCGAGATCCGGGTGAACCCTCCCTCCGGCGGGGTCGCGATATTCGTGCTTCCCGTCCCCGATCCCGCCCTCGGCGCGCTCTCCGCGGAGACGGCGGCCGTGCTCCGGGAAGCGTTCGAGCGCTGCGGGAGGTTGGCCCCGGTGGAGGAACACCGGCTGAGGTGGGCCTTCGGGGGAGCGCGCGGAGGTTCCGCGATTGACGTGTACGAGGATGCCGCGCGCCGCCTCGACGTGGACCTCTACATGGTGGTCGAACTCCGGCGCCTGGGGGAGTCGTACCGCGCGACGATGCGGTCGATCCCGCTCCGCGAGGAACTCGCCGCGATGGAGAGAACGGCTGCTTTCGAAAGCCGTATAATGATCAATATTCCTCAGAAACTTGCCGCGGCCGCGGTCATGCTGCACCGGGGTGTGCCGGTGAGCGCATCCGTCCTCGCCCGATTGGATGACGGGAGCTTTATCCTGGGCGCGGGGCAATGGCACGGTGTAGGCCGCGGGCAGTGGCCGGTCTCGGGCCTCGGCACGATGGAAATCCTGGAGAGCGGACGGTACGAGTCGGTTGCGCGGATTCCCGGCGGCGGGCCGGGGATCGGGTCGAAGATCATCATCCCTGTCTATCCCGACGTGCGCTCGCTTTCGCGCCGCTATGAAACGCGCATATCCGAAAACACCATCGCCCGCTACGGCGCCGGTGCGACGCTGCTCAAAGGCACCGATGCGCGCAAGCGGTACATCGAAGGCGCCTGCGTTATCAATCCCGGCGGAAACGCCTGCCTGCCGGTGTACGGCGCGTTCCTCGCCACCGGTTATCTCGGATTCAAGGACCACAGGCCGGACGTTTCCGGGCTCGCCGTTTCGGGTTCGGTCCTCGCCCTGCAGTTTTCCCTGGTGCCGTTTGCCACGGGTTTTTCGGCGCGGTTTTTCCCCTGGGAGCGCGACGGCGACAAGTCGCGCGGGATGCAGCGCATGCAGTACTTTCTGTGGGCGTCGTCGCCGCTTACGGTGAGCGCGGCCTATCTCGATCAGCTTGCCGTGCAGTTCTCGCGATCGGGCACGCTTCCACCGTTCTTCGAGGACCGCAATGCCTTCGCGGCGCTCTGCTCGGCGGTCGTTCCCGGAGGCGGTCAGTTCTACAAGGCCCGCCGGCTTGCCGGCTGGGGATTTTTTCTGTCGGAAATGTCGCTGGGGGCCGCCTCCGCATATTATTTCGGTGAAAAAACCGTGGGCGGCGCACTGCTCGGAGTGCTCGGCGCGGTGAAGCTCGCTGACATTGCCGCCGCGTTTTTCATGCGTGCAGGCTATGACACGTACAATCGCGAGACGGCGGCAGATGACGCCGCTCCTGTCCCGTTCCTCGGAGTGAGAGAATCGCCTGATGGCGGGAAAATCACCATGCTCGGCGTTTCGCTTCACTACTGACGCGGACCGGATGCGGTGCCCGGCCGCGGGCGGCTTCGGGTTTTTTACATCGGCCCTATTTTACACGGTTGTCATCACGCGCGCGATGTATTATATTTGACAGCACGGCGGTCCCGATTTAATGGCACAGAGACGCCGCATATAAAGAGGAAATCAATGCCGTTACGCGCTTATCTCATACTTGAAGACGGAACCGAGTTCGCCGGAACATCGTTCGGCGCCGAGCTCGAAAGCCTGGGGGAGGTCGTTTTCAATACCTCCATGAGCGGGTATCAGGAGGTGCTCACCGACCCGTCCTACAGCGGTCAGATCGTCGCCATGACCTACCCGATGATCGGCAACTACGGGGTCAACGACGAAGACGTCGAGTCGGAGAGGATTCAGGTCGCCGGCTTCGTGGTGAAGGAATACAGCAAGACCTATTCCAACTTTCGCGCGTCCATGTCCCTTTCCGAATATCTGACGAAGGGCGGGATAGCCGCCATGGAGG
>JAGODA010000105.1 GCA_017998475.1 Spirochaetota bacterium
GGCGAGATGCACGGCACCGGCACAATGAAGTTCCCCGACGGGCGGCGGTATACGGGAGAATGGCGGAACGGGGAAATGCACGGCACGGGCACCATGACGACACCGAAGGGAAAACCGGTTACGGGCATATGGGAAAACGGAGAACCGGTGGTTAAATGAAACCCTGCGCTCCCGGGAGGACTCGAACCTCCGGCACATAGTTTAGGAAACTACTGCTCTATCCGCCTGAGCTACGGGAGCCCGTTATTACGAAAACATGTTCTTGCGCCGCGAATTCACGATGCGCTGGAAGTCGCGGATGTTCTTGACGATGATCCTGTCGTTGAACAGCTCGATCTTGCCGAGCTGGTTGAGATGCGAGAGGATCTTCTGCACGTCGGCGATCTGCATCCCCGCCCAGTTCGCCACCTCCTGGATGGTGACCCTGAGCGTGATGGCCTCCTGCAAATCGAGGTGCGGGTCCTGCTCGGAGAGCATGCACATCACGTCCATCACCTTGACCTGCGGCTCCTCGAGCAGAAGGATCATAAGCCGCCTCTTGGCGTCGTAGATCCTCTTCGAGAAAATGATCAGGAGCTTGTAGGCAAGCTGAGGATTGCCCTGCAGCAGCGCGTCGAAGTTCTCCCTTCGGAACCGGAGAAGCTTCACATGATCCATCGCGATGGCCGACGCGGAGCGCGGCTGTTCCTCGAGGATCGCCATCTCGCCAAAGACATCACCAACTTCGAGTATATCAAGCGTTTTTTCGGTGTTGTTGATGATTTTTACGATCTTCACCCTTCCGTTCTGGATGAAGTAGAACTCGTTGCCCGGTTCGTACTCGCAAAAAATGATATCGTTGGGCGAATACTCCACCCCGAACTTGTCGAAAAGCTGGCTGTCAAGGAACATGCTCATGGCACCTAACCGTTCTCAATCGCCTTAAGCCGCTTGGCGGCGAGTTTGTTGATGGAATCCTTCGGCTCCATCGGAATCACCCTGTTGTAATAGGCGGCGGCCTTGTCGGCCTTCTTCACGCTCTCGTACACGACGCCCATGTGGAACAGCGCGTTCTTGACGTTTTCTGAATTCGGAAACTTCTTGATCATGTTGGAGAAGGCCGTGAGGGCCTCGGTGAACTTGCCGAGCTTGAGATAGCACCTGCCTATCTCGAAATGCGCCTTTTCGAAAATTTTCGCCTCGGAATCGTTCTTCAGATTGTGCACTTCCAGTATGCCGGCATAGAGCGCCAGGGCCCCCTGGTACTCCTCCTGCGAGAACTTGCTCATGGCCGCGTAAAAGTTTTCGGCGACACCCTTGCCCCCCTTCCCGTTCGCCTCGCCGCCGAACGGATCTCCGTCGAAGTCGAGCGATTTGCCCTCCGAGAAGAAATCATCCATCTCGCTGGCGAGCGGGGACGATGATGCCGCGTCCACACCGAAATCGTCCAGCGGCGATCGGGAGGGCGCCGCCGCGGCCGGTTTCTCGTCCTCTATGCTGAAATCGGTAAAATCGACGGTATCGTCACCGCGCACCGGAGGCGAGGGGGGCGCGGCCGGGCCAGGGGGCATAAAATCATCACCGCCGCCCGTGCTTCCGGACTCTATCGCGCGTATTCGCTGCATCGATGCCCCGGAGTATTTCCCGTCGGGATAGTATTCCATATACCGCTTGTAGGCGTACTGCGCCTGCTGCACCCGGCCCACCTTGTAATAGTATTCCCCGATCTTGAAGAGCTCCTCGGCCGGGTTGATCGCCTCGCTCTCGCCGAGCACCTCGCGCTGGCTTTTGCCTATGCGCCGGAGCTGGTTGCTGAAGATGCGAAGCATCTTGCGCACCACGTTCACGTTCTGTAAAACGAGCCGCTCGAAGTCCGCAAGGGTGAGCACCAGAAGCACGGTCTCACCGATGGTCTGCGCCGTCTCCTCCCGGGGGTACTTGCCCAGTGAGGACTTCACTCCGAAGAATTCGCCCGGCTTGATCTCCTCCTTCACCTCCTCCCCGGTATCGACCTTGAGAGAAGTGAGGATCACCCGCCCGCCCTTCAGGATGTAGATGTACTCGCTTTTATCGTTCTCGAAATAGACGATGGAACCGTGCTTGTACCGCCGCGTAACGATTCCAGATGTCTGACCCATCGCCCCGTTGGACATTGCTACTCCCCCGCGAACCTATACATCGAACTCCACCGGCAGGAACGGCAGTTCCTTTTTAAATCCCACGGCCCTGCTAATCCTCTTCATGAGCCCGACGAGATCGCCCCTGATCACTTTTTCGGACCCGTCTATAACCACGCGCTGGTACTTCACCTTGAGCGAATCGAAAAGCCACGAGTACTCCGCGTTTCCATACGCGGGTTTGCCGTCTATCACAACCAGCATGACGTCCCGCAGTTCGGCGGAGACCACCGACTCGTAGGGGGTCTTACCCCTGTCGGCGAAAACGGCGATATCGGCCACGAACCCCGGCTTTATCTGGCCGAACTTTTTCAGTCTGAAAGCCTTCGCCGGGTTGACTGTCACCATCCGCACCAGCTGCTCGTCGGAAAGAGGCCTGCCGTAGGTCTTCCGGAAATAGTCCCGGTCAAACTTCATCTCGTACAGAAGATTGAGCCCCCCGGACATCGGAGAGTCCGTGCCTATGCAGAGATTGACACCCTCCTCGAGCATTTTGCCCACGTTGGCCGTCCGGTTGAACATGAACACGTTGGAATCACCGCACCACACCACCGACGCGCCCTTTTTCTTGATGAGCCTGATGTCCTCCTCGGTGAAGGCGATACCGTGGACCAGCACCGAATGCTCACCCAGTCCGCCCTTGCCGTCAAGAGTTTTAAGGTCCCGCACCGTCTCCGGATCGAAGCCCTCCGCGATATGGGTGATGAAGGGCATATCGTTCTTCACGGCCTTCTGGTACTCGACCTCGATGCCGTCTCCCCAGGCAAGCGCGAAGGACGTTATCGAATGAGCCAGGGCGTAATTTCGAAGGGCGCGCATGGGCAGGATGTCGAGAAACTGCTCGTTGACGAAGTGGGGCATGTGGTCGGACACCGTCGTGGTGCCGGCTATCAGGTTCCGGTATCCGCCGAGCAGGTACAGGTCGCGGTTTTCAATCTGCTGGCGCTCCTGGTAGACAGGGGCGCTCTTCAAATCGTTGTCCCAAGGAAGCCAGTTTTCGTAGGGTCCGTTTCCCACTTTCGGGTAATAGGTGCCGAGGAGATGGTCGTGCGCGTTTATGAGTCCCGGGGTGAGCACTCCGTTCTCTATTTCGAGGGTAAGCGCGGTTCTGGGCTTCTCCCGGGTTATTCTTTCTATTTTATTGTCTTTAATCTCCAGGCCGCCGCCCTTCGCGACGTCTTCGGGCGTCAGAACGGTAACTCCGCTAATACCCCACTCTTTCATTCCGCATTCCTTCCTGCATGCTGGTTGTGCGCACTCAAAGCGGCCGCGAAACCCGTCATGCGGCCGGAACGCTATTAGTAAGGAAAACTACCGCACCGCCTTCCCTGTCCGAAAGGCCGGAAGGCGCCCCTCCCTCTCTTCGCTAACCCGAAAACCCGGCCGAAACCGGCCGGAAAAGGTAACCCCGTAAAATTTTAGGCATACGACGGGGTCCAGTCAAGAAAAATATACACACCACCGCCGCGAGGGCTTACCGGAGCCCGTTGTTTTTCTTATCGGTCCATACCAACGGGCGAAATACCCCTAATATTTAAATTTTTCGAGTATATCCACGGCCGCCGCCGCGGGTTTTCTGCCGTAGTATTCCATAAGCAGATCGCACCGGTCGCTGAAAAAGCCGTCGGCCCCGAAGAAATTGAGCACCGAAAACTGCCACGGCGCGTTCACCGTGTACACGTGGACGACAAGCCCTTCGCGGTGGGCCCTCCCCAGGTTCCACGGAAACGCGACGTACCCGACCGGACCGATCCCCGTTCCAATCTCCGCCGCCGCGGCGACAAGACCCTTCCAGCCCGTTTCCTTTTCCATCTTCTCGTCGACCAGGTACGTGCGCGGAACGGCGGGGGCCGCCTTCGCGAAAGCTTCCAGACTGTCCCTGCTGAAGGACTGGAAAATGACCTTTCGGGGATCGAGCCAGCCGCGCGCGGCGAGCGCCTTGATTATCTCGTGTTCGATGCCCGGGTACGCCTCCGGGTTCTTGCTTTCAATGTACAGCCCGAGGGTCCTCCTGGCGGCCGATGCGATGGCGACGACCTCGTCCAGCGTGAGGACCCGGAGCCCCCTGTAGGAGGGACGCGCCCTGTCGGGGAAGCGCGCGTTGAACCACGAACCCGCGTCCAGCGACTTCACCTCGGCTAGCGTGAAATCGGCGACCGGGTTTTTCGCGCGAGAGGGAAAGCGCTCGGCCACGTCCGTGGTCCGCTCGAAGGTATCGTCGTGATAGGCGATGAGCACGCCGTCGGAGGTGCGCTGCACGTCCATTTCGAGGAAATCGGCGCCGAGATCGCGCGCGAGAATATATGCGGGGGCGGTGGCTTCGGGAGCGAGATAGGAGGCGCCGCGGTGGGCGATCACGGCCGGATACGCGATGCCCAGCCGCTCGGCGGCGGCCCTGCCCGCCGAAGGTGCCGCCGCAACGCGCATCAGCGCCGCGGCCGCAGCGAACACTATAATGACAATCGAGAGAACAAGCGAGACTCGTCGTACCATGGGATACCCCCGTCCAGGATTTTTCCCTACATGGTCCATACCGACCGCCGCTTTTCAATTACTATTTCAGACGGCGGCGGAAGCGCCGGCCGGCGGGGACGGGGTTTCGGTCTCCCGTCAGAGACAGAGGATCTCGTCCTCGGTGAGGTCCTCCACGCGGACCGGGTCGATCCCCTTGATGCGCGCGACGAGCTCCCTGGAGGCCATCTCGGGCATGGTGAGCACGATGCGATAGTTCTTGTCGCGCAGCCAGGCGAAGAACCTCCAGGCATAGCACTCGGCGCAGTGTTCCGCCTTTTTGTTGAGGTACGCCTCGCCCTGAAGTCCCTCGAGCGGCTCGTGGCGCGGACAGCCGATATCGACACAGAACATCCCCGACTGATACCGTTTGCTCATAACGCCCTCCGATCGGCATGGTTTTCCCCGCGGTTTCGTCGCGGGTACGGCTGATCCATAAATATAGCTCGAATATTTATATGTGTCATTATATAATTAAAACATGAGATAATGTCCAGTCATTTATACGCGCGGAGCCCACTCCCGCTGGTCGGCGACCAAGGGTACGGTCGTTGATTATGACTTCGCGTGCCGCGGAACGGGGAAGGTATACGGCCTTTTCGTGATGGGGTTCTCGAACACGACGCAGACCGTGTCGAAGAGCGGTTCGACCACCTGATAGCGGATCACATCCCCCGGCGCGCCGTCGGCGAAGACCGCGCCCTCCTTCAGCGCGATGATACGCGAACAGTAATCGGAGGCGAGGTTGATGTCGTGAAGCACCGTAACGATGGTCGTGCCCGCGGCGTTGAGCCCGAAGAGCACGTCCATAATCCGCACCGCGTGCCGGATGTCGAGGTGGGACACCGGCTCGTCGAGGATGATGACGCGCTCGCTCTGCGCCAGGGCCCGCGCCACGTACACGAGCTGGCGCTCCCCGCCCGAGAGACCCGTCAAGAGCCTTTCTCGCAGATGGGCCGCACCGACGGCCGACAGGGCGGCGTCAACCCTCTCTTCGTCGCCGGCCGAGGACAGACCCCAGAGTTTCCTGTACGGGAACCTTCCAAGGCGCACGAAATCGACCACGCTGAAGGACGGAATGTTCTCCATAAGCTGGTGCACCACCGCGAGTTCGCGCGCGAGCGCCGCCGCGCCCATGGAGGAAACTGACCTTCCGCGGAAAAGCGCCTCACCGGAGGAAGGGGCGACGGCCCCGCACATGATTTTCAGCAGGGTGCTCTTCCCGGCGCCGTTCGGACCGATGATCGCCGTCATCTCGCCCTCCGCGAACGAGAGGTCGACTCCCTTCAGCACATCGCCGGCGCCGTACCCCGCGCGCAGATCGCGCACTTCGAAGAGCCCCTTCATCCCACCCCCCTCCCCTTTCTGAGCAGTAGCGCCAGGAAGAAGGCGCCCCCCAGGAAACCGGTGATCACCCCCACGGGGATCTCGTACGGCACGGCGACGGTCCTTCCGATAGTATCGCAGATAACGAGGAAAAAGGCGCCGGCAAGCGCCGACACGGGAAGAAGCCGGCGGTGGACGGGCCCCGTCAGGGCGCGTGCCGCGTGAGGCACGATGAGGCCAACGAAACCGATCACCCCGGCAAGCGCCACCGCGAGCGCCGCGAGAAGCCCCCCGATCCAGAAGACCGAGCGCGTGTCGGCCGCCGAGACGCCGAGCGAGCGGGCGAAATCGCCGCCGAAGGATATGACATCGAGATGGCGGTGGAGAAGGAAGGCCGCGCCGAGCAGAACGAGCGCGAAGAGGCCCATACGGTTGAGCGCGTCATAGCGCGCGAGAGAGAGGTCGCCCATCAGCCACATGAGGGCCTTGTGCACCATCTCCGCGCGCGCGAGCGCAAAGATAAGCATGACGCCGGAGGAGAAGATGAAGCTGAGGGAGATGCCCCCCAGAATGATGCCGCCGGGGCCGAGTCCGCGCATGCGGGAAAGGCCGTAGACGAGCGTAATGGCGGCCAGGCTCCCCGCGAACGCGAAAACGGCTACCAGCGCGAAGGGCGCGCCCAGCACGATGCCCGCGCTCGCGCCCAGGGCCGCTCCGCCGGACACCCCGATGGTGTAAGGATCGGACAGCGGATTCCGGAAGAGTGACTGGAACATCGCTCCGCTTACGGAGAGCGAGGCGCCCGCCACGATCGCCATGAGCACGCGGGGCATCCGGAGGTGGACCAGTATGCGGTATTCCGCGGTGCCCGGGTCCCCCGAAAGCGCCCGGACCATGTCCAAGGGCGCGATGTGCGTCGACCCCGACGAAAGCGCCAGAACGAGGACGGTCGCGCCGGCGGCGGCCAGGAGCGCGTACGCGACGAGCGGTCTGCTAGTTCCCGGCATCCGCGATGATCCTCCCGAGTTCCCCGGCGGCGGCGACGTAGCTTCGGGGCGTGTACGTGCCGATCAGGTCGGCGTCGATGCGGCGCACCGCGCCGCGGCGCACCGCGCGGACCCCGGCGAAAGCCTTGCCCGCGAAGAATGATTCGGGATCGGCGTCTATCGAGACGATGATGTCGGGATCGCTCATCACCAGGTGCTCCGCCGAGATTACCGGAAACGGGCGGTCTATCCCGTCGAAGGCGTTGCGCCCGCCGGCCGATTCTATCATCTTGCCGACGAAGGAGGCCGCGCCGGCGGGAATGAGCGGCGCGTGCGAGACGAAGAGCGCCACGCGCGGGCCGATCCCCGGGCGCTCTATCCGCGCGAGGGCGCGCCGGTACTCGTCGATCCGGGCGCGGGCGGTCTGCGCCCTGCCGAGCATCGCGCCCAGCTCGAGGTAATGGGCGCAGATGTCGTCGAAGTCTTTGTTCCGGCCGAAGCGGTGCGCGGCGATTCCAATGGCGCGCACCCTGTCGGCCATCTGCGTGGTGCCGTCCTCGGCCGAGAAGAGCACCAGGTCGGGAGCGATGGCGACGATCCGCTCCATGTCGACGCGGGCGAGGTCTCCGACGATCTCCACCTTCCTCGGCAGAGGCCCGTGCCGGGAGCTCACCCCCAGCAGGAGGTCGGGCGCGCCGAGATCGACCACGGAATCGGTGATGGAGGGCGAAAGCGAAACGACGCCGCGCAGGCGCGCCGGCTCAGGCGGTGCGCTCGCGCGGGACGGCGGAAGCGCCAGAGGCAGGAGTGTTATCGCGACGAGCGCGAGGATTGCCATCGTGTTCTTCATGGGCCGGACCCGAAGGTCCCTTGTGCCGCGCATTCCGGTCAAAATCAAGGTATTTTTTGCCCCCGCCGCGGTATGATAATTTCGTTGACGCCCGAAACCCTCCGCGCGTATAACCTGACGTGCGTGCGGCCCATCACCCATGATAACGACGGCTTCAATCCACATACGTCCTGACGACACCGGATCGCTCGCCCTGGTGGGCGAGATCACCGCCCACCTGACCCGGCGGCGGGTCAGGGTGCTCCTTCCGGACATAGCGCCGTTTGCGGACGGCCCGCTGGCGGAGCATCGCGTTCAGACCGGGCGTCTGGTAACCGATTCGGAACTGGTCATCGTTATCGGCGGAGACGGCACCTTTCTTCGAACCGCGCGTCTTTTCGCCGGGAGGAGCGCACCGCTTTTCGGCATCAATCGCGGACGGCTCGGTTTTCTCACGGAATTTTCCCCCGCCGAAGCGATCGACTATCTCGATGAGGTCCTCGCCGGAAAACGCGTCGCGTCCGCCCGCTCAACGCTTGAGGCCTCTCTTATACGCGACGGCGACGAGCTGCGCACGATAACCGTCATCAACGACGCCGTCATCTCGAAGGGGGCGTTCTCGCGCCCCATCTCCGTACGGCTGGAGCTCGATGACGCCTTCCTCAACTGCTACTCCGGCGACGGGCTCATCATCGCCACCCCTACCGGCTCTACCGCGTACTCGCTTTCGGCCGGCGGTCCAATCGTGATACCGAGTATCGACAACGCCTACGTGCTCAATCCCATCTGCCCGCACATGCTGGCGGTCCGTCCGATGATCATCCCCGCCAGCATCACGCTGCGCGCAAGGATCGTCTCGGACTTCGAAAATTTATTATTGACAATCGACGGTCAGGAGGCTATCCCCATCGAGGGCGAAGACGAGATCCGCGTCCGCGGTTCCGGAAAGAAGGTCCACCTGATACAACACCCCGCCCGGGACTACTACGAAATCCTCCGCAGAAAGCTCGGCTGGGGCAAAAACACGAACGGTGACGTCTGACATGCTGACTGAGCTGCGCATAAAGAACTTCGTAATCATCGACGACCTGAAAATACCCTTCGGCCCCGGGCTCAACATCCTCACCGGCGAGACCGGCGCCGGGAAATCCATCCTCATCGACGCGCTTTCCGGCGTGCTCGGCGACAAGATGACCACCGATCAGATCCGCACCGGATTCGAGCGCGCCGCGCTCGAGGGGGTATTCGACGTGTCGTCGGTCCCGCGGGTGCGCGCCATCCTGGACGAATCCGGCATCGACTGCGACGACGGAACCCTGGTGCTCCGGCGCGAGATCTACACCAGCGGCAAGGGGCGCTGTTTCGCCAACGCCACGCAGATTCCCATAGCCAAACTGCAGGAGATATCCGAATACCTGGTGGACATCCACGGGCAGAACGAGCACCAGAACATCATGCGCATCGCCAAGCACCGCGAGACGCTCGACAGCTTCGGCCGCCTGGGGGCGCTGGTGGACAGGGTGCGCGGCCTTCACGCGGGACTCTCCGATCTGAAGGAACGGATCAGCTCGTTCGAGATCGACGAGAAGGAAAAAGCGCGCAAGATAGAATTTTTAGGCTACGCAATAAAGGAGATCGAAACGGCGCGGCTCCAGCCGAACGAGGAGGAGGACCTCCGCAACGAATCGGCCCTTCTTCAGAACTCCGAGAAGCTCTTCACAGAGATCAGCACGACCTCCTCACTCCTGAAGGGCGACGGGGGAATCGTCCAG
>JAGODA010000106.1 GCA_017998475.1 Spirochaetota bacterium
ATCGTTTCTGTAATAGCCGGCCGAAACGCCTATCTCTAAATCATCTGTAAAATTGTAACCGGCTTTTCCAGAGAGGTAATACTTCCTGTACTCGGTATGCTTCCATTTCCCGCTGTCATTGATATAATTTCTCAATGACGCATTAGCGGCATAAATACCGGCATAGGTCAGCCCATAAACATCATAGGCCGTGAGTTTTCTGAACCACTTTTCCCTCTCCTTGGAATCCAGCTTTTCAGAGACCTTGTAGCCGTCAGAGTTCATCAAGGTGGCGGTGAACCAATAATAGAAATTGCCTATTGGGGCTCCCTGGGCTACGTTAATGGAATAGTTCTGGTACTGACCGTATTCTGCTTTTAGTTCAGCGAAGAGCTCTTCGGGCTTTTTCGTGATCACATTTATGGTGCCGAAAGTGCCGCGCGCTCCATAAAGAGCAGACGAAACTCCCCGGTTAATGACGATTTTTGACGCGTTCATTACGGGTATGCGGGAAATATCGCCGCCGCCGCCGTCGTATATTTCCTCGAAGGGAAGACCATCGACGAGGATCGCCATTTTATCCTGTCTGAATCCACGCATGGTAAAACCCATCTGTCCTTTCTGACCCTGCGATACATTCAATCCAGGCACAGATCTGAGCGATTCATCCAAAGTTTTTTCGGATCTGGCTGCAATATCCTTGTCCGTTATCTCCGTCGTCGTCGACGCGTCCTCTATGTTCGCGATAGCACGGTCTTTAACCACGATCTCGCCCATCTCGAAGGCTTTGGTCGCCTTCACTTTTTCCTTCGAATCTGTTGCCTTTTCCCTGGTCACGGCGGTTTCCGCATCCACGGTCGCGTCCTGGGAGAAGAGCGGTCCGCTGGCGAAGGCAAGTACCATAACGAACAGCACGACATACAATTTCTTCACGGTTTTCTCCATTCACATGTATGATGGCACAGGCCGGCAAATGGCAAATCCCTGTCCCGGTTGGAAAGGGCGGCCAGGAAGGTAAAATGAGCGGTTTTACCGGGGGAAACACCCGCGCGCCAGGAGCCGTATCACACGGACGAATCTTAAATCCTGTGCCGTACCCTTTCCAACACGGGAGGCCGCACCGTTTCCGATTCGGCCCTATCGCCCTCGTCTCCATGGCATACCGCTGTAGGAAAGGAGGGTCGGGATCACGCTGTCCGTACTCTTCTACACTGAAAATGAATGTCAACTAAATAAGGGGATAAATAATGCTATTTTGTAACTTTTTTGCAATAATTTGAAGCCGAAAAATATTATATTTACAAATTCCTACTAATATTGCCTCCTTCGTTGACAGACTCAAACAAATGCTTCAGCATGGCACGGCATTCATAAAGCGGCACACGAGAATGGAGGCGAGATGAGAACGTATATTGGCAAATTGACGATTGTCGCGTCGTTCGCCGCGGCGGCGTGCGCGATGATGATTGAGGACGCGCGCGCCTGGAGCATACAGGTGTACGGGACCGTGAGGCAGCCTGTCGTCGTAAGCGGCGACGAGCTTTCGAACATGCAGACGGTGAGGGTACGCCTGAACGAGATGAGCCGCGCGAAGGAATACGGCGGCTCCTTCGTGTACAGGGGTGTTCCCCTCCGCAGTGTTCTCGAGATCGCGGCCATAGAAAAGGAAGAGACGGACTTTCCCAAACAGGTCGACATGGCCGTAATAGTACGCGGGGCCGGCGGCTCGCGCGCGGTGCTTTCATGGGGCGAAGTGATGTACCGGAACGCCGGCGATATCGTCCTGGCCCTTTCGGCGGAAGCGGTAATTCCAATGAAGAAATGCTCCGACTGCCATAAATCCGCCGCCGACTACCGCAGATGGCGGGACCCGCTCCATAAAAAGATAACCCTTCCCCGGCTGGTCGTCACCGGAGACTTCTACACGGAGCGCAGCATCGAAGGCGTGAGCTCCATCGAGATCGTCGACCCCAGGCCGAAGACTCCCGTTCGGAAAATGGGCGGCGCGCAATCCCCATCGTTCACGATTATAACCGGGAAAGACGCCAGAGGCCCGGTATCCGATCTGGCGTCGTTCGCGCGGATCGAACTAAGCGCCAAGCAGGTCGGAGACGGCAAGGGATTTCATGGCCTGCGCGAATTCGAGGGCGCGTCGCTCGCTGCGGTGTTTAAAAAACTTGGCATTAATCCCGGGCTCGATTCGGTCATCATAGCCTCCGCGCCCGACGGCTACCGCTCGCTGATATCGGCCGGCGAGCTGCTGCTCTCACCATCGGGAAAAAACATAATCCTCGCCGACAGGCTGGCCGGTAAACCCATCGACAAACTCGGGAAATTCGTCGTGGTCGTGCCCGACGACCTTTCGGCCGACCGCTGGGTGCGCGCCGTTGAAAAGATCGAGATCGTCGGCTTCCCTGAAAAGGCATCGCTCAGCATTATCGGCGTCGGCTGCGGAGACACCGCGCTCATCACCCTGGAGGCTATCTCGGCCATGGCGAAGGCCGACGCGTTCGTCTGCACCGCCGATATCGGCGCGCGCTTCTCGAAATACATGGGCGGGAAGCCCGTGCTCTACGACCCGCTCCTCAACCTGGCGCACTATTACCGGAAGATGAATCCGGACGTAAGCCAAACCGAGGCGAAAAGGAAGGTGGAAGAGCTCCGCGCCGCGAACATCAAAACGATCAAGGAGACGCTTGCCTCCGGCAAGAACGTCGCGTTCCTCGAGTACGGCGACCCGACCATCTACGGCTCGTGGACCTACTGGCTGTTCGAACACTTCAGGCGCGAGGACGTGCGCATCGTACCGGGTGTGAGCGCCTTCAACGCCGCGAACGCCATGATCGGCCGTAACGTCGCCGCGCGCGGCTCGGTGGTCATCACGGTGCCCGACGGCATACGGAAAAACGAGGCGATGCTCGCGGCGGTTGCGAAGAACGGCGACACAATCGCGATCTTCGTGGGCCTCGCGGACCTGCCCGAACTCATGCCCGTGCTTAAAAAATACTACACGGACGACACGCCGGTCGCCATCGCCTACCGGGCGGGATACGCGGCGAGCGGAAAGCTGGTGCGCACCGACATCGCGCGGGTGCGGGATGTCGTCGAGAAAGAGGGCGAGCGCTTCCTGGGGGTGATTTACATCGGGCCGGAAGTCAGGTAGGCGCGGTCATTTAATCCGGAACCGTGACGGCGCGTTTTATGACAAAAAAGGGAGCCAAAGTAACGCATTATGGAGAATAGGATATGATAAGCGCACTTCAATCTTTTGCTCTGCCGACGGCGGCACTGCTCTATGCGGGGAGCCTTCTGTCTTTTTTATGGTCCAGGGAAACGGCCTATCGTGGCCTGCTTGCCCTTGCATTGGTCTGTCATGCACTATACCTCGGGGCGTTCGGATGGTTCGACGGGATGTATCTTTTTCTTAAAGTGGTTGAAAGCCCGGCGTTCCTTCCGTTCGCCCTCGGTTGCGTCATCGCCCTCGGGGAAATCAGGCGTCATCAGCGCTCACCCTATGGCTTCGGGCTCATCGTCGTTATCGCCTTCACCATTATCGCGTTTCTCACGCCGAGATCTCTTTCTTATTTCGGCCCCAACAAGCTCTCGGCCTGGGCCGATATATATTTCATTACCGATTTCTCAGCGCAGGCCTGCTTCATCATGGCCGCGGTTATATCCATCCTGCATCTTGCCGGCTGGTGGCGCGAGGAATCCCCGTTTCGCCTCGTCGCGTGGGGTTTCATTCTGCATACCATCGCCCAGGTGGCCGGCGCCATCTGGTGTTTTCTCGGATGGGCGATGACATTCCAGTGGGTATACGTACATCTCCAGTCGGCAGCGGTGTGGATGTTTTACGCCAACTACCTCCACCTGAGGCTCATTCCCCGTTGGAATGAAAAGCGTCTCGCTATCTATCTCGTCGCGGGAGCGGTGATGATCATGCTGTTCAAATACATATGACGGAAACAGCGGAGGCATGGGACAATGAACCGAATCTGGAATATTCTTAAAAACGTCGAACTGACCTTCTGGCTGCTCCTGGTGGTCACGATCATGTTCATTACCGGGTCGCTTTATTCGAGGGCCGATTATCATCTTCTCGAAAGCCTCAACAATGTGCCAATTCACGAGTGGTTCGTCCAAAGAGGTTTTGACCATATCGATATGACGTGGTGGATTCCAGTTCTCGTGATGGCCATGGCTCTTTTAACGCTCAACACGCTTGTGTGCGCCGTCGACAGGCTTGCCGGCCTATGGCCCAAACGCGGGGAACTGCCACAGGGCCGCTTCCTCGCGCTTATCACGCCGTCGCTCATCCATATACTCTTCATACTCATTCTCTGCGGCCATGTCCTGACATTCACGGTGATCCATCATGAGCGGTATGCCGTTGAAATTGGGAACACCTATAGGCTCCCCGATAACGCTACAGTAACGGTGCGCGCCATCGATCTCATCAATTATCCCGAAGGGACTCCGCTGGCCGACAGACTGATGAACGGCTCGATCACACTGAGTGTTACCGACCGTCCGGACACACAATACCGGGTTGGATTTCTTTCGCCTGTGCGGCTGAATGGCGCATATCTACATATTGAGGCGGCGAAACGCGATACGGGCCCGGAGGGAACTACTGTATGCAACAGAGGCGAAGTGCGGAGCACCGCGGATCTTAATCCCCAGATATTCCTGCTCTACACCGAGGACCCCGGGCTCTCGATCATCGTCGTCTTCCTGTTCATCATGATAGTGCTTCTGGGCTTTTACTATGGAAGCTTTCTTGTCCAAAAGGATCGGCAGGCCTCCCAGGAATGAGCCTTGAGGACAACGGATGCCTGATGCCGTCAGCCTCCGGCCCGCTTCGCAGGATCCCCCCTCTCTTTCGTTTCAAAGAGAGGGGGTTAGGGGGTGAGTTTAAAAGGCTCTCGGTTAATCCCGAAAGAAGGTAGGTCGGTCAACGGATGCGTAACGCCCTCACCCCCTGGCCCCCTCTTCCATAAAGCTCGGAAGAAAGGAGAGGAGGGGACATACAATGGGCTAAAGGCCTGGAAGCCCTCGCCCTTTAGGAGAGGGCGCGGTGAAGCCGGGGTGAGGGCGGTGAGCAGGGGCGAATGGCCATTCGCCCATCACGGCGTCGAGTACACGATTTTTCCGGAGTCGTTGAAGTCGTAGTTGCCCAGAGCGGCGACCTTCGCACGGAAGTCCGCCGAGTTGAGCGCGGCGATGAAGGCCTGCACCCCTTTCTTGAAGAAGGTCTCCTTGGTGAGTACCATGTCGAAGCTCTCCCGCACGATAGGGGCGAAGGGCAGGGCAAGCAGGCGCGACACCGCGACGGTGGCTATTCCCGCCCCGGCCTGGCCCGCCAGGATCGCAAGGCCCGCCTCGAAGTGCGTATAGACCTCGTTTTCGTAGCCGGGGATCGAGGACGGATCGATACCGCCTTTCTGTAAATGGTAATCCAACAACAGGCGCGTCCCGGACCCCTTCTGGCGGTTGATAAAACGGACGCGTCCTCCGGCCAGGTCCGCGAATTCGCGCACCGGGGGCTCGAGCGACGGCGAGGACAGAAATCCCAGCTCGCGGTAGAACAGGTGTACGACCGCCACGCCGCGCCCCTCGAGATACCGCGCGAGAAACGGAATGTTGTATTCGCCGCTCTCCGGATCGAACAGGTGGCACCAGGCGATGTCGGTCGTGCCGTCCGCCAGGAGGCGCAGTCCCTCGCTCGAACCGGTCGAGGACGAGAAGATGTTGAAACCCTCGCCCTCGTGCTTCATCGTGCCGAGCAGGATGTCGAGTACCGGATCGTTGCTCCCGGCGGCCAGAAGCGCCCCCTCCGTCCCGGGGCGCACGCGGTGCTCTTCCTTTATCCCTTCGAGCGCGTGCGAGCGGATCCACTGGTCGATGAGCTGCCTGGGGAACACCCACTTGCCGGTGACCCTGGTGCACGGTATCCTGCCGTCTTTGATGAGCGCGTAGACCTGCTTTTCGTGTATGCCCAGGTACTCCGCGACCTGTTTTGTGTTCATCATCTCACCCGGCATGGATCAGCCCCGTTCGCGGATCATCGCTTGATGCTCTCGCGGTAGCGCTCGAGTTCGCGCGTGGCCGATTCGAGCTCGGCCGTGCGAGAGGCGATGCGCTCCTCGAGCTCGCGGTTGAGGCGCTGTATCTCCTCCCGGGCGCGGCGGTGCTCGGTGACGTCCACCAGGCTGAGGATGAGCCCCCCCACCCGGCCGTCCTCTTCGCGCACCGGCAGCAGGCTCCAGTCGCAGTAGATGAGGTCCTCACCGGGACGCGGTGAGTATTCGATGGGATCCATAAAGGCGTAATGGGGACGCGCCGTCTCCACGACGCCGCGGAACGTCTCCCGGTGCGACGGACTCATGAACACCTCGAAGTGATTGCGGCCGGTGTAAAAGTCCGGGTCGCGTCCGTTGAGCCAGGCGTAGGCGTGGTTGACGCGGATATAGTTGAAGTCGGTGTCGAGATAGGCGATCATCAGATTGATGTTGGAGAACATCTTCTCCAGAAGCTCGTTGTTCCGCCGCAGATCTTCCTGCGCGCGCTTGCGGTCGGTGATGTCCTCGGTGCTGGCCAGCAGGCGCGCCGGCAGACCGTCGGCGTCGCGGTTGAAAACCACGTGCCGGCTCCTCAGCCAGCGCCACTGACCGCTCGCGTGACGCGCGCGGTACTCGATCTCCGCCACCTCGTTGTCCCCGATCGACGCCGTCTTTTTCAGGTATTCGATCAGCTTCGGCGAGTCCTCCGGATGCACCACGATGCCCGCCATGTCGGGCCCCTCGTCGCGGATGTGCTCCGGCGTGTACCCGAGTATTCTGGCCACCTGATCGTTCGAGTAGACGGTGCGCCGCTTCTTGAGGTCGTACACGTGCAGTATGCTCGGCGTGGTGTCGGCGATGCGGCGGATGAAGTTTCTCGTTACCCGAAGTTCTTTTTCGTGGTGCTTGAGCTCCTCCTCCACGGAAACCAGGTCGCTCAGGTCGGTTATCACCATGCATGCGTGCGTCACGCCTCCCATCACGAGCGGGAAGATGGACACGTACGACGGCACCGTGCGGCCGCCGGCGGCGCGGAGGTCAAGCTCGATGCGTCCCGCGCGGCCGTCGAGGGCGGCATAGAAAAGATCGAGGAAGGCGTCCATCTCATCCTGTCCGACAAAGTCGTAAAAGCTCGCCCCCGCCGCCGCCTCCGCGGAAAGGCCGGCCAGTCGAAGGAAGCCCTCGTTGCACGTTCGCATGCTCCCGGCGGCGTCCAGCACCACGGCGCCCTCGTTCATCGTATCCACTATCACGCGGCAGGCGTGCTCGGCCTCCGCCGGACTGAAGGAAGAGGGTATGGACGTCGCGGGCGCCGGACGCGGGCCCTTGCCGCCCGCCCGCTTTCGAGGGGCGGCGGCGCCCGGTTTGCCCGAAGCTGTTCCCTTTTTATTCATTCCGGAGGTAGTACAAACCCGCCGGGGAGCTCTGTCAATAAAAATAGCCGGCTCCGCCGCGCTCCATGCCGCGGAGGTCCTTTGCGAAAACGATCGCCCGCGCGTCCGGCGCGTCGCTCCACAATCCCGGCGCGAGCGTGCGTTCGGGCGCGTACCCGTGCTTTCGGTAAAACGGAACCGCCTTCAGGTTGCGCTCGGAGGTGACCAGGTGTATGCCGGGCGCGCCTGCGGAGCGGACCCTCGATTCAAATAACGCCAGAAGTTCGGACCCGGCGCCGCGACGCTGGCAGTCGGGAAGAAGGTTGATGTGCAGGTGGGCCGGATAACGGTCATACAGATCGTCGAGGCCGCCGTGCATGGAATTCACGCCGCTGAAACGCACAAGCTCCCTGAACGATTCCGGATATCTCCACCAGCTCACCGCGAGCGCGCGCAGGAGTATGCGGGGAAGCATGCGCCTCCGGAAACGGCCGGCCTGTGCGCGCGAGTCCGTCGTGCCGAGGCAGTAGCCCGCGATCGCACCGGAGTTTTCGACGGCGACGAAACCGTTTTCGGGCTCGCACAGGGGGTAATACAGGGAAAAGAGCAGGGCGAAAAGCCGGCGGTCGTTAAAGCGGCCGCTTCCGGAAAGGTCCTCTCCGTGGTACCCAGTGCGATAGCACACCTCGGCGATGCCCCCGGCGTCTTCGACGCGGACCGTACGGAAACGAAGTGGACCGGATTGCTCGCTCATGGCTGAAAGGAACCGCGGGATGGGGCGGTCGGGTATCGTCTCAATTATATGTCGCCGAAAACACCACGCCGGCCACCGTGTTGTACACCGTATAGCGACCGACGAAGGTTCCGGATTCACGCGCGTCCATCCTGCTCGCGTAGGCGAACAGGGCGACGCCCAGCCCCCAGTTGTCGGAGACCCACCACTCCTTGCCGATGGAGACATACGCGCCCACCCCGGGGTTCGTGCTTCCTTTCTTTTCGTCGATCTCGAGCCTGTCCCTGCTTACGGTAACCGAGGCGGACAGGTAGATGTTAACCGGCATGAAATAGTAGCACGCGCCGAGCCCGAGGTCGGACATGGTGAGCGTGACATCGCTCTGTGAGGTGGTGGTAATGTATCCTTCCTCGCCCTTTATCGTCGGATCGGTCATGCTGAATCCCCCGACCTCGCCGTAAACGATGAGGTTTTCCAGCGCCGCGCCGCCCAGCTGGAACCTGAACGCCCCGGCGGTGCCGCTCATGGAGATATCGCGCCCGCCGACGTCCTTCTCGACCATGCGCCCCAGGCCGAACCCGGTCTGAAAGCGCAGGAACAGGCCGTCATGGCGGAAGGCCCCCTCCGGCTGCACGGCCTCCTCGGGCTGCGCCTGGACGGCTCCGGCGAAGGAGAGCGCGAAAAACGCGAGAAAAGCGATGACAAAGGCGTGTCGTTTCATGGCGCAAGCATAGACGCGTGCCGGCGGAAGACAAGCATAAAACGCGCGCTACCGACAGCAGTTTTCCCCGGCCCTTCCACAGGCAAGCCCGCGCTCGACCTGAATGGCGGTGTGAGTGATGCCGAAGTCCCGTTCGAGCATGGCGTTCGCGCCGGTTATGACCGCGTCGGTGTCGTCGCCTTCGCCGGGTGCGCCCCGAAGATGGCACGAAAGAAAGACCTCGGACGAACTGATCGACCAGATGTGCAGGCCGTGGACACCGGCTACGCCCGGAACCGACAGCAGGCCGCGGTACACGGCGTCGGTGTCGATTCCCGCCGGGGCACCCTGCAGGAAGATGCGCAGGGACGCGCGCACGATGTCCATCGAACTCCACACGATCATAACGGCGATAACGAGACTCACCGCCAGGTCGAGGAGAAAGAGGTCGGCAAAAAGCAGCATGACGCCCACGGCGATGACGGCTACCGACGAGATCGCGTCGTAGACCAGGTGCAGGAAGGCGGCGCGCATGTTGAGGTTGTCGTTCCTTGCCCGGTTGAGAACCAGGATGGAGAATACGTTGCCGGCCAGTCCGATCACGGCCACGGGGAGCATG
>JAGODA010000107.1 GCA_017998475.1 Spirochaetota bacterium
GCGGAACTGCAGGGGGCGCTTGCGGACCTTAAAGAGCGCGACGATCTGATCCAGAAACAGCTGGATATAGCGAGCACAATTCAGCGCGGCATTCTTCCGGGAAGGATCGACGACTGGAACGAGCTGAAGTTTTCGATCCGTTACATCGCGATGGAAAAAATCGGCGGTGACTTTTACGACGTGTACCAGCTCAAGGGAAACAAGCTAGGGCTTCTGATGGCCGACGTTTCCGGCCACGGTATTCCGGCGGCGCTCGTAACGACGATGGCGAAGATCTCCTTCAGCAACGCGTGCAACAAACACGATTCTCCCCGTCGCATTTTCCAGGAGGTCAATCAGAACATAATAGACCATGTGAAGACACAGGATTACCTGACGTGTTTCTTCCTGGCTATCGACGAGGACTACGGCGTTACGTACGCCAACGCGAGCCACCAGAAGGCTATTCTCCTCCGCGCGGGAGCCGAGGCAACGGAGCTTCTGGACACCAACGGACTTTTCATCGGCGCCATCGAGGAGGCGCGTGACACCTACGAGGAGAAGGTCACGAAGCTGAAGTACGGGGACCGCCTGATCATGTACACGGACGGGATTCCCGAGGCGATCGACTCCGAGCGTCGGGAGTATTCGCTCGAGCGCCTGCAGACGGTTATCGTAAAGAACCGAAATCTTCCCCTCGAAGACTTTACCAGCGCCATCATAGAGGACGTCCAGCGGTTTATTGGAAGCGCTCAGGTCGAAGACGATATCACGCTCGTCGTCGTCGAGCTGGCCCGCGACGCCGCTGTTGATATCATTAAGAATTCCAAAAAGCTGGTAGCGGAAAACAGGTATTACGAGGCGATCGAACATCTGGAAAGGGGCCTTTCGCTGTATCCGGACAACAGGAAACTCCAGTACAACCTGGCGAAGAACTATTTCCGGGTTAACAATTACGCGAGGACTATCGAGACCATCAAATCGTATATCGCGGGAGACAAGCGTAACAAATTCGCGTATTACATCGCTGGAGCGGCATACTACCAGATGATGGATTACCAGAACTCCGTCGACATGCTCGAGGAGGCCGTGCGAATAGACCAGAATTTCGCGAACGCCCATTTCGCGCTCGGTATGGCGCATAAGAAACGCGAAAACCGCGCCGACGCGATTCGTTGCTTCGAAAAGGTGGTCAATCTTGACGCCGACAACAAGCTCGCGCTCTTCGAGCTCAACGAGCTGAAAAAGGCACGATAGGGGGCGTCGTCAGGCTTTCAGGGCGCGCTCCACGGCATCCTCGATGACGGGGATCATGTCTTCCACGTAGCGATCGATATCGGGAATGGTCCTGGCGGGAAATCGGAAACCGATGGCCCCTTCGTGCCCGCCGCCGTTGGCGATATTCAGAATATGCAGCACGTCCCTCAGGTCGAAACTCCTGAAAAGGTGTCCGCGGCGCATTCGGAACTGTACGAGTTTTTCCGGGCCGGTCCCGTCGGCGAAGCATATAAGGCTGAGCCGCCCGCTCTTTTCGGCGAGCGTGTTGGCTATCGCTTTGGTGACGGTGGTTATGATCTCCTGGTCGAACTCGCGGTAGAGGTGGTCCATTTCGTCTTCGTGCAGCACAACATATCCTATCGATTCCGAAAAACGCCTGCGCTCGCTGATGTACTCGAAACAGGCGACCTCCCGCTCGGTGAGGTGCTGGAGCTCCTCGAATATCTGCTCCATGTTGGTGAAGTTGGTGTCGCGTACGGTCATTCTCTCGAGTATGGCGTTGTACATCCCCGAAAAGATGTCGTAAAATTTCTTTTCCCTGCGTGATTTCAGGAATTGCCCTTTCTGGGTGTCGCCGAGGATTCCGGTGAGTATGGCCAGGACGAAATTCCTCGAGAAAGGGTCGGATATAAGGTATTTATTGAGCAGCTTTTTCCTGGTCCGGAGTTTCAACGCGAGATAGCCCACCAGCTCGCTCGCCGATGAAGCGGCGGTTACAAGCGAGTAGGCGGGCATGCCGATGTAGTCGCTGTCTCCTCCGAGGTGGTGGTCTATCTCTATCTTGACGATTGAATCGTCGTTCATCATGCGCTCTATCCTGTGGCTGATGTCGAGCATTGAGCGCTTGGGGGTGTCGCAGATGACTATGGCGTCGATGCTGTTCATTATTCTGCGTTTCCCGCTGACGATCCTGATTGAATTGTATTTGCATATGTTGACCAGGTACTGCAGGTTTTCCGGTATTGATCCGGGAAGGTATATCTGCGGAAACTTGTCGAACTTGGTGAGCAGGATGGCGAAAGCCACCATGCTGGCGATGCAGTCTTCGTCGGCGCTTTTATGCCCGCAGATTAGAAAATTGTTCCGCGCCAGCATCATCTCGATGATGTTGTTGATTACGGCGTTCTTTTCGCGAATGGTCGGGATCGTGCGCTTGGCCATCAGTTTTACCGGAATGACGAAAATCCCCTCCGTGTCGGATGAACGCTTCAGGCGGACCAGGCGTTACTCCCGGACGACTGTGTAACGACGTACGATCATGCTCGCGAACGCCGTACAATATTCCACGGGCGGATAATGAATCAGTATGCCGCTTCTGAGTAATAGTAACGGCGGCGATAGAAAATGCAAATATAATTTAACCGCCCGCTTTTTTTACGCCTTTGGCCCGACTCATGCGATAAAAGGCGTGTACTTCAGACCGACCGTTCCTTTCTTGATCCACAGCCTGAGCTTCTGCGCGCTTCGCCCGTCTTCGGCGGTAATCGTGCCTATTTCCTCGATAAAACTGATCGAGCTGATGGGGAACTCGTAGAACTGGTTTTCGTCAGAAAACGGATCGGTGAGAAGCACAACTTTTTTAGGATCGCTTACGTGTTTTCGCGGCATTCCCTCGAACGCGACATGCGATTTCTGGAAGTCGGGGTCCTTGTAGAGATCGATGTCGAATCTCTCGGAGATCTGGAGCAGCTTCCTTATGTATCGTTTCTCGGGCATGGGTTTCAGGTTCTTCCTACTGTCTAATGTGCTTGACGGTGCGCTCTGGCTGCTTTATTACGTAGATCGCGAATTGAACGGTTCCGGGTCGACAAGGCGGTTTCTTCGCCTTTTCATGAGGCCCGCGAAGGGTTGTCGGGTGTGGCCCCGTTCCATTCACCATTCAGGCGAATATATCATGTCCGGTATTATAAAGAGAGCGTTTAAAAAGTCAACCCTGTTTAAAATCGGAATCGCGGCCGCGGCTGTCCTTGCCGTAATGGTCGCGCTTCGTCTTTATATTTCTTTTGCGGCGCCGGAGAGGATGCTGAAGGACTCTCTGACCTATTTTTTCAGGGAGAACTTTGGAAAAGCGGTAAAATTCGAGGATGTGGAAATGTCGCTCGCCGGCGATGTCAGTATTACCAACCTCAACATGTCCATCTCGAGCGATTTCAATGACAACATCAGCCTGATACAGAGCCCGTCGGTTACGATCGGCCTCGACCTGTGGTCCCTCCTGAGAGGCAGAATCCGGATGACGGGAATCCGTTTCGCCGAACCGAGACTCACGCTCCTGAAGCGTTATGATCGCACGTATGAAGAGACCCTGCGGGAACTGTTCATGTCCGGGAAGCCTCTGGACGAAATCGGCACCATGGATATACGGAATTTTACACTTTTACTTTCGGGCGGCAGGGTGACCGCCGTCGAATATCTCGTTGACGGAAGGATCGTCGTCGAGAGCACAAAAGTGAACCTCGAGGCGCGCTTCGACGGGACCGTGATACAATACAGGATCAAGGGAACACTGGTTCCATTCGGCAGCAGGGAGATCCGAAAGGGGGGGTTTTCGGCGAAAGGCACGATCTACAGAGAGGGGGGGCGGCGCGGATTTTCCTCCGTCCACCGCCTGAACATAGATAATTTCGATATCTCCCATCTCAATCAGAAATTGCTGAACCCTCCTCTCACGGTTTTCGGGGGTGTCTCGATCAGCGCGACGGTGCACGCGACCGGCGGCCATGTGAGCGTCGAAGGAGGAGCGGCGCTGAACAACCTGAATCTTGTGGAGCGCGGCCAGTCCGGGGCCCGCAGCGTCATCGCCAACGAAAACATGAACGTATCGTTCGCGGCGGACGTGATCGACGGAGGGCGCCGTATCGCGGTGCGCGGAATTGAAATGTGGGACGATTCCACGCGACTGGCGGTGAAGGCACTATACAGTAAGAATCCCGGTGAGGAGTATTTTGATGTATCGCTGGAGCGGTGCAGGATCGACCTCGCCCGGCTTTCCGACTGGCTGACTCCGTGGGAAGGGGTATCCATGGACGGCCTCGTGGAGGGTGCGGGAAGAGTGTTGTACAATATACGTCACAACCGTGCGGTCGATGTAACGCTCTCTATGGGCCTCAGCGACCTGTCCGTAACGGGGAAAACCGGGAGCTTGAAAAAAGTGCTCATTTCAATTCCGCGCGCGAGGATCGGTATTAATGACGGGGCTTTTTCGGTCACCGCGGAGCTTCGCAAGGAGCGTTCCGATCTCGTTGCCGGCTTTGGTGGTTATATACGCTCGTGGTTTCCCCTGGTTTCGGAAAGCGCGCTGGTGTTCGATTCCAGGGTTATAGAGGCGCTTTATCCCGCGGGCGCCATCTTCAGCTACGCCAGGCGTCTCTATGAGGAAGCCCTTGAGGACAAAACGAGGGGATACGAACAGCTTTTTTTCATGAAGACCCCGCTCGGCTCTTTCGTTAATAATAATACGATCGATTGTACCATTAATGCGCGGAGCATCCTGTTCGGGGGGCGAAAGGCGTTGCGCGATTTAAACGCGGCATTCAGGCTCGCTGACGGATACCTTCGACTCGAGCGGTTTTCAATCAGCGGGCTGGGGGGTGACTACGGGCTCGATCTGCGGGCGTACCTGAAAAGCGATTATCCGGGAGGTTCGGTGTCGGGACACGCCACGGGGATAAATCTCGAGGAACTGGCCCGAAGCCTGGGTATCGGAGGCGGTATGTCGGGGACCCTCGGGGCCGATTTCAAGTTCGAGTTCAGCGGGAACAGGAAAGCGCATCTGATCGACAACGGCAGGATCGAGTTCAATCTCACCGCGGAATCGGGCCATATGAACGAAACCGCGTTCCAGAAGCGGCTTGCGAAATTTCTGGTCGCGGCCGGGTACGATAAACCGGCAATCTCGCGGACAGGATTTACGCGTGCCACCCTGTCGGGCAATCAGGTCGGAGAGAACCTGTATCTTAGCAACATGAATTTCACCGGGGATTCGCTGAGCGCAGCGGGGTACGGTACCTATCGTCCCGATGAAGGCCTTCGGATCCCCCTTAACGCAACATTCGCGGGTGAGGGGAGCGATGAGGCTCCCGGGAAAACGACAAGCGTCCCGCTTTTAATCACGGGACGCCTGTTCGATCCGGTACTGAAGGTGTCTACAAAAAAGGATTCGGCCGGATTACCCCTCTTTCAAGTCGACTAGTTCATAGATTTTAACCGGAAGCTCTTTGCCCTTCACTCTGATAAGATCGAGCTCGCGCGCGACTATGTGTTCCTTCACGTATTCGTAGGTCGCCTCGCTGATGATGATGTTGGTGCCGTACACCTTGTTCGTCCCCTCCAGCCGGGCGCCCAGGTTGACGTTGTCGCCCATCAGCGTGTAGTCCATGCGCGACGATGAGCCCATATTGCCGACGACCATGTCGCCGGTGTTGAGGCCGATGCCTATATGCAGCTCCGGCTTGCCCTCGGAGACCCATTTCCTGTTCAGCTCGCCCAGCACCCGCATCATTTCGACGGACGCCCGGGCCGCGAGCACCGCGTGGTCATCCTGCGGAATCGGCGCCCCCCAGAAAGCCATGATCTCGTCGCCGACGTATTTGTCGAGCGTGCCGTAATATTTGAAAACGATGTCGGTCATCGCCTGGAGATACTCGTTGAGGTGCTCGACCAGGGCCTCCGGTGTAAGGCGTTCGGATATGGTCGTAAAGCCGCGTATATCCGAAAAGAGAACGGTCAGGATCTTCTTTTCCCCGCCGAGTTTCAGCTTGTCCGGGTCTTTGAGGAGCTCGTCCACGACCGATTTCGATACGAATTTCGAGAAGGTCTGCCGGATGTATTTCTTCTCGCGCTGTTCGGTCATAACCCTGTACACGGTTATCAGGGTGAATGTCCCGCCGATCTGTATGATCGGCGTCGCGAAAATGTACAGGATGTTCATTGTGTCGAACAAAAGGTAGGCGGCCACTATATACGCGAGGCCGAGGCCCGTGGAGAAGAGGATTGACATGAGGATGGAAAACTTCGGAACGAAAAGCCCCATCACGACCGCGATAAGGAGCAGGATGATGATATTCTCCCACTCGGTGAGCTTGATTATAAAATCCTGGTTGAGGATGGTATTCAGCGCGTTCGCGTGATGTTCGATTCCGAACAGGTCGCCGTACGGGGACTTGTGTATGTCGGTGGATATACCCGTCACCGAATACGCCGCGACGAAGATTATTTTGTTCTCCAGGGACTTGTTGGTGATCCTTCCATCGTTGTAAAAATAATAGTAAGGATAGTTCTGGAAGCTTCCAGGCCCACCGATGAAATTGATGTCCATGAATCCTTCTTTATCGATCGGGATTCGAAGCTCCCGCCGCGGGTTTGGCTTCTTCATTTTTTCCACGGGCAGATTCATGAGCCGGACGTATCGTCCCATTTTTATCTCGACGTCCTTCGCTCCGATTCCGAAATAATGCATGGTCAGCACGAGGTCTATAGAAGGATAGTAAAAGCCCTTGTGCTTTATGATCACGGGGAGTTTGCGGTTGATGCTGTCGGGGTCGGGACGTATGTTGGCGTATCCTATGCCCTTTGCCGCTCCGGCCAGTTTCGGCGTGGGCGGGACGGCTTCCTCGCCCCATTCATAGCTTGTGTCTTCGGGATCGACCGGAAACCGAAGGCGGTTGAGGATCGACATGCGGTCTTCGGTGTCGGCGTATTTGACATCGACCTCCTCGGTTTCGAACGGAAAGTCGAGAAAAACACAGCCGGCCTCGCGTATCGCATCCGCGAATTCATCCTCGTTTTTCTTGTGGTCGAGAAACATTATATCGAAAAATATCGCCTTGGGATTGCCAGTCGCGACGTAACGCGTGAACTTGGCGTGGATGTCCCAGGGGAACGGCCAGTGGATCTTCTGGCTGGTGAATTCGCGGATCGTGTTTTCGTCAATGCCGAGGATTATGATGTCGTCGCGAGAGCGCGGGTTTTTCTTCGTGATGCGGACGCCTTCCTGGAGCTTTTTTGCCTTTTCCGAAGGGTCTCTCAGAAAAAACCGGAAATTGACCGCCCCGTTTTCGAGGCCATCCAGAATGCGTGTCTGGGTATAGAAGAAGGAGAGAACCAAGAATACTGATACTGAAATGATGAAGGCGATAAAATGGTTTTTGTGTTCACGGATGAACCTGCTGTTCATACGATGCCCCTTGTCTCAAAGTGGGAATGAAGAAGCGACGCTCCATAGGGTCGCCGGTACGACAGGGTTTTTCAAGTAATTTATTAAAGTCTTGACAAAATATTTAACCGACGGGGAGATTTTACCCTACCAAAAGTCTGCGAGGTGCATGCTTGAACGTTAAAGACAGGATCGCCGAGGTGGTCGAATCCGCGCTGCGTCAGGCCGTGGCCGATGGGGCCCTGGGCTCGGCGGATCTCCCCATGCCGAAAATTGAATATCCCCGGGAGGAAAAACACGGTGACTACGCTACTCCCGTCGCCATGGAGTCCGCCCGCATACTTAAAAAGTCGCCGCTCGAAATAGGGTCCGTGCTCAAGTCGTACATCGAGCGAAGCGAGCTGGCCGGTGCCGTCGAGGTGGTAAAGCCGGGATTTATCAATATATTTCTCGATCATGATTTCCTTTTCAGACGGATGGAAGATATACTCGGCGAGGGTGACGGCTACGGAAGACAGGTGAAGAAACGGCCGCGGCTCATCAATATCGAGTTCGTATCGGCGAATCCGACGGGACCGCTCAATATCGTATCGGCGCGCGCCGCCGCCGTCGGGGACACCATCGCCAACCTGCTCGAGGCCTGCGGCGACAGTGTGGAGCGGGAATTTTACGTCAACGACCACGGCAACCAGGTCCTTCTGCTGGGGCGTTCGGTGCTGTGCCGGTATCGCGAGCTCGAAGGGCTGAGCGTGGAGTTTCCCGAAGAGGGTTATCACGGTGAGTACGTCCGGGACATCGCGGCGTATATCCGTGACAACTTCGCGAATGATGTCAGCGCGGCCGCTGACGAGGAGACGCTCGTGGATTTTATGGCCCGCAAGGCGGTGGAGCACAACGTGAGCGGGCAGAAACGGGACCTCGAGCGCTTCAATGTCTCTTTCAAGCGCTGGTTTCTCGAAAGCGGGCTGCACTCGGACGGAAGCGTGGATGAAACCTTGCGGGCGCTCGAGGATCTGGGCGTCATTTACGAGGAAGAAGGCAAAAAGGTGTTCCGCTCCACGGATTTCGGGGACGACAAAGACCGTGTCGTGGTGCGCGACGACGGCAGACCGACATATCTGCTTGCCGATATCGCCTATCACCGCAATAAAAAGGAACGCGGGTACGACATGATAATAGACATCTGGGGGCCCGACCATCACGGCTATATCGCCCGGCTGGCAGGAGCGATGAAGGCCATGGGATGTCCCGAAAGCGCCTTCCGTGTGCTTATCGCGCAACAGGTCAATCTTGTTATGGAAGGCGAGATGGTGAAGATGTCCAAGCGGCTAGGAAAATTCTCGACGATGAGCGAGCTCCTCGACGAGATAGGTGTCGACGTGGCCCGATATTTTTTCACGATGCGGTCGACGGATAGCCATCTCGATTTCGACCTCGCGCTGGCCAAGCGGCAGAGCTCGGAAAACCCGGTCTTCTATCTGCAGTACGCCCACGCACGGATATGCTCCATATTCAGGGAGGCTGAAAAGCGCGGGTTTGCCTACGATCCGAGTACAAGGGACTCCGCCCGCCTGCGAAACCCCGAGGCGCTCGTACTCCTCAAGCTGCTCGCGCGTTTTCCGGAGGAAATCGCCGACGCGGCGGCGTCGTTCGAACCGCACCGTATCGCCTCTTTCCTTATGAAGCTCGCCCAGTCCTATCACAGGTTCTATACGGAGCACCGCGTGCTCGCGGACGATCCGGTCGAGGCGAATTCGAACCTGGCGCTGTGCGACTGTGTGCGAATCGTGATGAAAAACGGGCTGGGGCTCCTGGGGGTTTCGGCCCCTGAAAAGATGTAGGGTGGTGCGGTGAAACGCGTTTCGGTCGTATCAACCGGGAGCGAACTCGTCCACGGTCGCGTACCGGATACCAACGCGTCGTTCATAAGCGACTGCCTGTTCCCCACGGCATTCACCGTGGTCGCGCACCATGCCGTGGGGGATGTCCCCGACGACCTCAGACGTATGATCCTCATCGCTCTGAACGAGGCGGACATCGTTATAG
>JAGODA010000108.1 GCA_017998475.1 Spirochaetota bacterium
CGGCGTTACGGCACCGTCCCCCACGCGGGCTTCGGCCTGGGCTTCGAGAGGACCGTGCAGTTCGTGACGGGGATGCAGAATATCCGCGACGTCATACCGTTCCCGCGCACGCCCAGGAACGCGGACTTCTAGGCGTCGGGGACGCGGAAGGGCCCGCCGCTCGCGCCGGCCGGGAGACGCAGACTGCTCAACGGGGTTGCCATGAAAATCGCCATCGGTTCCGATCACGCCGGCTTCAAACTGAAAGAAGCGATAAAGAGCGCGTTTCCCGGCGTCGAGTTCGTCGACGTGGGAGCCTTTTCCGAGGAGAGCACCGATTATCCGGACCACATCGGCGCGCTCTCCCGCCTGGTCAAGCGGGGCGAGGCCGACCGCGGAATCGGCATCTGCGGCACGGGAATAGGGGCGTCGATCACGGCAAACAAGTTCGATGGGATACGGGCCGCGCTGTGCACCAGCGTCTTCATGGCCGAGATGTCCCGGCGCCATAACGACGCGAATGTTCTTATACTCGGGGCGCGCGTTACGGAAGAATCCGAGGCGGTCGCGATTACGCGCACCTGGATCGACACCCCCTTTGAGGGCGGCAGGCACCAGCGCCGCCTCGACAAGATAGCGGCAATCGAATGCGGCGGATAAGCGTTCCCCTGGGCGTAACGTCCATCGCCGCGCGCACCGCGGACACGCGGGATGTGAACGATGCGTAATACACTACTGAGATACGCGCTTCCGGTTATCGCACTTGCCCTTCTGGCAACGGCGGCGAAGGAGCTGTTCGATACCGTAAAATTCGGCCGCGAGGGGCTCGACCTCTACGGCGTGCGCGAGGACACGGACGAAGCGGGCCGGCATTATTACGCCGTCGCCGACCTCGGTTACAGCGGCACGAACATTCCCGCCACCACCGACCTCGTGCTCTCATTCAACAGGCCCGCGTCCGAACTCGCGCGTGACGACAGCGGGCAGTATGCTGTTCGCAACGCCGCCTACGAGGCCCGTCGGGGAGCGGGCACGCTCGGCGGGGCCGGCGCGTATTTCTTCAAAACGGACCATCGCGTCGAGGTGCGGCCCGAACGGGCCCTCTGGCTGGGTAATTGCGCCGACGCGGGCTCGTTTACCATCGAGATGCGGCTGAAGCCCGCCTCGCTCGCCGACGGCGCGGTGCTCTTTTCCGCCGTGGGCTACGCCTCAGGCCTGAAGCAGGGCGTCGAGATCGTGCTGAAGGGCGGACGGGTGGTGGCAAGGCTGCACCGCTTTTTCCGCGACCAGTCCGGGCGGCGCGTCGACGTGTTCCTCAACCGCGCGCGGAGGCTCGGCGCGGGCGAATGGCGCCATTACGCGCTCAGCTTCGACCGCGTTTCGGGAAAGCTCGCCGCGCTTGTCGACGGGGAGGAGCAGGAGGTCGTGTACGTTTCGGACAACGGCGAGCCCTTCGTAAACGTGTACGAGCCTTCATTCGCCTGCGAGGACATGCCCGCGGTCGTTATCGGGAAAAACTTCTACGGTATTCTCGACGAGCTTCGCATATCATACCGCCATATCGACGATCTGAAAAAGGAGACCGAGATCGCCGTGCGGCGGCACGGCGGCGTGGGCGCCGTCGGCAGGACGCCCGTCAATCGCGAGGGGGTGGTTACCAGCCCCGTCTACCGCTTCCCGGGAACCGGGACCAGGGTGACCCTGTTTCAGTGGGACGAGCTCGTGAAAAACAACACCCATATATGGATGGAATTCCGCGCGAGCGACGATCTTTTCGACAGGGAGAGTGACGCTCCGCGCTGGTACCGGATCCGGAACAACCAGCGAAACATCTACCTGAAAAAGACCGGCGAGGACGGGATGTACCTGCGCGGCAGATACTACCAGTGGCGCGCCCATCTTGTCGCCTCGCCTGACGGCGCGCATTCACCCAGGCTCTACGGCGCCGAGCTCCAGTACCAGCTCGATCCGGCCCCCCGGCCGCCGCTCATGCTCGAGGCCGTCAGGGCGGGCGACGCGGCCGTGCGCCTCCGCTGGAAAAAGAACGTGGAGCACGACATCCTCGGATACCGGATTTACTACGGCACCTCGCCGGGCAGATACGAGGGCGTCATAGCGACGACAGGCGGACGGCGCATCGACAATTCGCTCGCCGGCGGAAGGAATTTCATCGAGGTCGACATCACCAACGCGCTTATCGAAGAGAATATGGCGCTCGATAAAAAAGGACTTCTTACCTTCCCGGTGCTTAAAAATAACGTGCTGTACTTTTTCGCCGTGAGCGCGTACGATTCATACAGGCCCGACACGCCGCACAACCACGAATCGGAACTGTCCAGGGAGATAACGGCGCGCCCCTTCGCCGGCTCCGAGATCACCGATTGAGAGCGAGCACATGGGACTGAACAACTTCACGGTGGCCGACCTGGCCCGTAGCCTCCGTACCATTCCGCTTTTCCGGGACGTCTCGCCCCGGGCGATGCTCGGGACGATAGACTTCTTCTCCGACCTTCCCGCCGATGCGCTTGAGGAGCTGTCGCGGGAAGTGACCATCGGCGAATTCCCGGCCGGAACAATCGTCTGCCGGCACGGCAAGTTCGACGAGTTGTTCCACCTCATCCTGGAGGGCACGGCGAGCGCGGTGATCCCGACAGAGACGAATCCTCGGCTTGAGCTCTACCGTCTCGGCGCGGGCGATTTCTTCGGTGAGGAGCAGGTCTTCTCGCAGGAGCCGCGCGAGAATTCCATCATCGCGCTCACCGGCCTGGTGACGCTCGCGCTTCCCGGGTCCGCCCTGAAATCGCTCATCTCCTCCTCCGAAAAGATCCATTCCATTATGGACCGGCGCTACATCGAGCGCAGTCTCCGGGGTGACCTCCGGAGCATTCCGCTCTTCACAGGGCTTTCCGACGCGCTCTTCGAGGACCTTATGGGAAAGGCGGAGCTCGTCTCCATGAAATCGGGAAGCGTCGTGTTCCGGGAAGGGGATACGGGCGACTCCGTATACCTCATCCGCGAGGGGCGAACCGACGTCCACCGGACGGTCGACGGCGAGCGCAGGCTCATCGCCATCCTCGCCGAGGGCCAGTATTTCGGCGAGATGTCGCTCATCTCCGACGAGGCCCGAAACGCAACGGTGGAGTGCGCGGTCGACACCGACCTGGTGCGGATATCGCGCGCCGACTTTCTGCGTATCGTCGAGCGCGAGCCGGAGATGATGAAGGAGCTTCGCGCCGTGTACACCGAGCGGCGCAAGAACCGCGAGGACATACTTAAAAACCCGAACCTCGCCGTGATCAACCGCACGCTTCTGGACCTCAACCGCGGGATATACCGGCACCTCGACATCATCTCTCAGTGCGTCATCGATACCGAGCGCGGCGGGGCGCTTCTCGCCACCATGCCCGGCTCGCGCTATCCCTACGTTTATCCGCGCGACAGCGCCTGCGCCTCGCGCTTCCTTTTCACCGCGGCGCTCTCGCCGCTTCGCGCCTCGAACACGGCGTTCCGTCTGCTCGGCGAGATCGCGCGCTTCATCCTGCACTGCCAGCGCGGGGACGGCCACTGGGGCCAGCGCTACGGCACGGCGGGCGAGGACAAGGCCATCTACCGGCAGGAGGACAACGTGGCGCACGGCGTATCCATTCTCTGCCGCTATCTGCTCGCCGCGAAGGCCCGCGGCGTCGACATCCCGCAGATCGAGCGTTACCTCGAGGCCATACGAAAGGGCTTCGACTTCAGCATGCGCTCCTACTACCGCAACGAGATCCATCTCTACTATTCGACCACCTCCATCCACGAATCGGCCATCGAGGAGGGCTATTCGATCTGGGTGAATTACGCCTACCGGCTCATGCTCGAGCTCATGGCGCGGGTAAAGGAGGAGTTCGACGCCACGGGATTCGACGCCGCCATGGAGCTTGCCGCCGGATTCTCGGCGACCATCGAGCGCATCTTCACCATGCAGGGGCGCTTCGTGCGCAGGCTCAAGCCCAACGGCGAGATCGACCTGCGCCCCGACATCACCCTTATGAGCCCGTTCTTCTTCGGTACGGGGCTGGGGCGCGACAGCTTTACGGACAGCGCGGAGTTTAGAAACTCCATCGAGTTCGTCCGGCGGACCCTCTGGGACCCGGACCTGGGAATGCTTCAGCGCTACCTTCCCTTTATAGAGGACCCGCACACTCACGTGCACGCGGGAAACGGTCCGTGGCTGCAGTACACGGCGATGCTGGCCCAGTATTATTACTACACCGGGGACATCGGCGAGGGCGACCGGATCCTCGGCGTCATCGATTCGTACAAGTCGCGGGAGGGGTATCTCTGCGAGCACCTCACCACGCCGGAGCGCTTTTTCGAGTTCAAGCGGCTGGAATGGGTGAGCGGGAAGGACTTCGAGAAGGAGTTCGCGCCGGATATTCTTGTTGACGGCATTTCATATGACCTCATCGTCGAGGAGTTGAACCACATGAAGAACTCCTACGACGCCATCGAACGGCGCTGCGGCGAGGCCGGGAACGGCGGAAGGATCTTCTTCGCCATCCCGCTCATGTGGTCGCACGCCGAATACGCCATGGCGCTGATGCTCCGTGCCGGCAGAGAACTGGAAAAACTGAAGAGCGCCATACATGAAATTACCGCCGATGAAGATTCAGCTTCCAAAGGAAAAGCGCAGGGAGATACGCCGCATCGCCGATAGTTTCTTCGAGGCGGGTTTCGAGTGTTACCTCGTCGGGGGATCGGTGCGCGACATCATCCTCGGGTTCGACGTCGACGATTTCGACTTCGCCACCAACGCGCGCCCCGACCAGGTGCGAAGGCTTTTCAGAAAGGTTGTCCCCACGGGCATAAAGCATGGAACGGTCTCGGTCCTCTCCGGGGGGAAGGTCTACGAGGTTACGACCTACCGCTCCGACGGGAAATACGTTGACGGCCGCAGACCCGAGGAGGTGAGCTTCTCCGACACGCTCGAGGAGGACGTGCGGCGCAGGGACTTTACCATCAACGGGATAGCCTGCGACGTGCGCACCGAGGAGCTCATCGATCACGTCGGGGGGCTCGCGGACATGGAGCGCAGGCTGATCCGCACCATCGGCGATCCCATGGAGCGCTTCGGCGAGGACGGCCTTCGCACCTTCCGCGCCTGCCGCTTCGCGGCCAAGCTCAATTTTGAGATCGAAGAAGAGACCTTCGCCGCAATCTCGAAAACGCTGGACGTCGCCTCGATGGTGTCGATGGAAAGGGTGCGCGACGAGCTGGTCAAGCTCCTCGAGGCCGACCTGCCCTCAATAGGGTTCGAGCGCATGCGCGAATCGGGACTGCTCGGCCTCTTCCTGCCCGAGCTTGCCGCCGGCTACGGCCTGGTTCAGAATAAATATCATCTGTACGACATCTATTATCACAGCGTCTACTCCTGCGATGCCGCGCCCAAAAGCGACCCTGTCCTGCGCCTGGCCTCGCTCCTGCACGATCTTGGAAAGGTCCCCACGCGCAGAAGCGCGGCCGAGGGCGAGTACACTTTCTACAACCACGAGGTGATCGGCGCGCGCATCGCCAGGCGCGTCATGAAGCGCCTGAAGTTCTCCAACGAGGAGATCGAGCGCGTGTCGAACCTGGTGGTCAATCACATGTTCCATTATACGGACGAATGGACCGACGGGGCGGTGCGGCGCTTCATGCGCAAGGTGGGCGTCGATAACCTCAGGGACATCCTGGAGGTCCGCATGGCCGACCGGCGCGGCAACGGCATGCGCGACGGAATGCCTCAGCCCATCCGCGAGCTCCTCAGGCGCATCGACCGCATCATAGAGGCCGAAAACGCAATCACGGTGCGCGATCTCGATATCGACGGCTACGTGGTGATGGACGAGTTCGGCGTGACGCCGGGGCCCATCATCGGCCATATCCTCAACGAGCTCCTCGAGATGGTGCTGGACGAGCCCGAAATGAACACGCGCGAAAGGCTGCTGGAAAAGGCGCGCGAGATATACGAGGCCGTAAAGGACGACGAGCGGTTTAAACGGCGCCGGTAACGCGCGCCGTATGAAGATACCAACGAGGGAGGTGCATCGGGCATGAAGGAACTCAGCCTGAAGGGGAAAAAAGCGCTGGTAACCGGCGCGAGCCGCGGAATCGGCGAATCCATCGCACGGACGCTCGCCGCTTACGGCGCGGAGGTCATCCTTGCCAGCCGTAAGATCGACGATTTGAAGAGAGTGGGCGATGATATCAGAAAGGCCGGCGGCGCCGCGGACGCGATCGCATGCCACACGGGCGAGATGGCGCAGATCGCCGCGCTCTTCGACGAGGTGAAAAAGCGCCACGGGAAGCTCGACATACTGGTCAACAACGCGGCCACCAATCCCTACTTCGGTGACGTATTGGGCGCCGACGAGAACGTGTGGGACAAGACCCTCGCCGTCAACCTGAAGGGAATGTTTTTCATGAGCCAGCACGCGGCGAAGATGATGAAGGACTCCGGCGGCGGCGCGATCGTCAACGTGGCCTCGGTGAACGGCATCAAGCCGGCGCCCTTCCAGGGGATCTATTCGATAACCAAGGCCGGGGTGATCGCGCTCACCAAGTCCTTCGCAAAGGAGCTCGCGCCGTACAACATCCGTGTGAACGCGCTCCTTCCGGGGCTTACCGACACAAAATTCGCGGCGGCCCTCACCTCGAACGAGGACATCCTCAAGCTCGTCCTTCCCTCCATCCCGATGGGGCGCGTGGCGAAGCCAGAGGAGATGGCGGGCGCGGTGCTCTATCTGGTCTCGGACCTCGCCAGCTACACCACCGGCTCGACGATAGTTGTTGACGGCGGGATGCTCGCCTGATGGAGACGCTGCGGCTTTCGCCGGAGGAGCTCCTTAAAATAGCGCAGTACGCCTTCGTCCGCATGGACGGCGCCTGGTTCCTCGCGCTCGCGAAGAAACACGGCGTCCGGGCGGCGTGGGACATGGACGTCGAGGCCTGGACGCGCTTCTCGTACGTCTTCGGCAGATACCTGAGGAAGAACGTTATTTGCGATCCGGTGTGGCCGGAAGGGTTCCTCTCCGCGCTCGAGGTGCTCAGCGAAGTGCTGGGGATCGCGGGGCGGAGCGTCGAGGTGAAGGACGACGTGATCGTGGTGCGCGTGACCGACTGCCAGACGCAGAAGGCCATTGCGAAGGCCGGGGTCGCCGACTGCGGGATCGTGACCGTGCAGACCTACCAGGGGCTGGCCAGGGGGCTTTTCGGCGAAGACGCGGCCGTCGAGGTGACTCACACGAAGAACCTCAACCGCGGCGACGGCGTCTGCGAGGTCGTGGTGAGGCGGCCTCAGGCTTCGTAGACGGCCGCCGACACCCGGTCGAGTTCGCGTATCTCCTCGGCAGAGAGGGCGAGGCCTATTCCTCCGATATTGTCCCTTACCTGTTCGGCGCTGCGAGCGCCGACGATCGTTCCCGCCACGGCCTGACGCGAAAGGATCCATGCGATGGCCACGTGCCCCGGTTTCGCGTCGTGTGCCGCTGCTATCTTTCGAAGAAGATCCACAAGCGTCGAAACGCCCGGCCAGTACCGCCTGTCGAAAAATCGGTAAAAGAACGAGCGGGCGTCGTCCTTCCGGAATTTCGGAGGTTCGGCGTACTTGCCGGTAAGCATGCCGGCGCCGAGCGAGCCGTAGGGGATCATTGCGATGCCCGTCCGAGCGCAGAGCGGCTGTATCTCCTTCTCGACGTCGCGCTCCAGGAGCGAGTATGGAGGCTGAAGGCTCGCCACGGGGGCAAAGGCCAGCACCTCGGAGATCTCGGCGGCCGCGTAGTTCGACAGGCCGACCGCGCGGATCTTGCCCTGCGCATGGAACCGCTCCAGGGCCTCCATGGTGTACTCCACCGGCGTGTCGGGATCGGGCCAGTGCGGCTGGTAGAGGTCGATGTAGTCGGTGCCGAGCCGTCTGAGGGAGTTTTCGATCTCCTGTTCCAGAAACGCGGGAGTCAGGTCGCGGACGAAACCGTTAGCGATATCGAGCCCGCACTTTGTGGCGATGATTACCCTGTCGCGCTTTCCCCTGACGACGCGCCCTATGAGCTCCTCGGCGTGGCCGCTCCCGTACGCCGGGGCGGTGTCGATCGTGGTGATTCCCAGGTCCAGGGCCGTCTCGATGGCGGAGACCGCCCGCGACTCGTCGTAGGGACCCCAGTGCGTGCCGCCGATGGCCCATGTGCCGAGGATGATCTTCGATATCTCGATGTCGGAGTGTCCCAGTCTGCCGTAGAGCATGATAACCGTCCTGTTTGATTGTACCGGATTCGCGGATCCGAAAGCGGTCGCGGACCCGCGGCGTCGGTGTTCGCTGCAAACATCTCCAAAGCGTGCACCTCGGGACACGCTATACGCCTCCCGACGGCATGTCAAGGGAATGTGGCGGCGGCTTTATGGGCCGGGGCCTTTGTCCTGAACATATATTGATTGACATTTTTCAAAATATGTCAGCCATCGTATTCAGGCGGCACTCGCCCGCACGCGATCTGCTTTCCATCCGCCGTGCCGCCACGCGGGCCGTCGTACCGGTCCAGGCGCCGCTTGTTCGCATCCGGTTCTCCATGCCAACGACATCATTAACCCAAATCGCGGTGCGGCACCGTCGCGTGGGGGTATTCCGCGCATGTCGGAGCATTACGGGAAGCGAGGCTTCCCGCAAATATACACATCAAGAGGTGGACGATGAAGGAAGGTTCAGGAGGGAAGGAGTACAAAATCGGGGGATGGAGCGCGCATTACATTCTCATCATCTGCTCGCTCCTCTACATGGTTAATTACATGGACCGCCAGGTGCTCTCGGCGGTGCTGGAGCCCATGAAGATCGACCTGGGACTCAGCGATACCCAGGCCGGGTCGCTCCAGACGATATTTCTGCTGAGTATCGCGTTCTTCTCGCTGCCGGTCGCGTATCTCGTGGACCGGTGGAGCCGGCGCAAGGCCGTGGCGCTAATGGCGATTTTCTGGAGCGCGTTCACCTACATCACCGGTCTGGGCCGGAATTTTATCGGGGTGCTCATTCCGCGCGCGCTCGTCGGGGTCGGTGAATCCGGGTTTTCCGCCGGCGGCACGGCGATGCTCACGGCGGTCTACCCGCCGGAATCGCGCGGCAAGGTGATGGGTGTTTTCAATCTGGTAATACCGGTAGGCGCCGCGCTCGGCGTGATCCTGGGGGGATATCTCTCCAAGAATCACGGTGGCTGGCGCACGCCCTTCTTCGTGTTCGCTGTTCCGGGTATAATTCTCGGAATTCTCGCGTTTTTCATGCGCGATTACAAGACCGTTGATCACCTTGATGAGCGCGGGAAAAAAATCGGTTTCGTCTCGTCCGCGCTGTCGTTGTTCAAAATACCGTCGCTCAAGTATATGTATATAGGCTATGGCGTGCGCAACATCATGAACTTCTCTATGC
>JAGODA010000109.1 GCA_017998475.1 Spirochaetota bacterium
AAGCAGAAGCCCCATGCCGAGCTTTTCCAGGTCGCGCCGGTCCAGGATGGTACAGGAAACGCCCTTCAGTCTGGCGAGCTTTTTCGCCTCGGCGGCAATCGAAACGGGATTGGCTCGTTCGCTCGTCTCGTTGATGAGGTCCCGGCAGAGTAGGGTGTTGGAGCAGATTATCGAAATCTCCCTGAGGAGTTTTGCCGCGCCGGAGGCGTCCCCGGAATTGAAACGCGCCGATTGCGCGGGAGCGTCCACATCGTCCTTGCTGGTTTTGTAGCGATCGAAGCCGTAGTTGCCGAGATACATTCCCTCGGCGAGCGCGGCGATAACGTCCTTTTCCCCGAGGCTTTCCAGGCGAGGGGGTATGATTTCCAGCGCCGCAATTTTCTTTTTGCGCGCGGTGTCGACGGCCGATGCAGAGGCATTTCTCAATGTTTCGCGCGTGATTTCGTCGGGTTTTCCAAGTCCGGCTATGATCAGAGCGGGCTCTCCGGCTAAAGGAATGAACGCGCATTCCCCGCTCTTGCCCTTGAAAAAGCCGAGGTTTGCCTGATTCGTTATATGCGAAATACCTTCAGGAATGACCGCTCCCTTTCCGTCTTGGTAGCCCTCGGGGAGGAACAGCACAACCGTATCCCGTTCGCTGAAGTCATACCTGGTTTCCCGTGCGGTCAATTTCATGAGGAATTCGCACCCGTCCCTTGATTGATAGAGGAGTCCGGAAGCGCCTCCCCGTACAGGGAAAGAAACCGGGGGTGACCGATTATTTCAACAAAAATTTGACGGGGAGTGTCGTTTTCAGAAGGTCATCTCGAGCTCTTCTTCGATGAACCTGATCGCGAAATAGTCTACCATCAGCGATCTGATCTCGTCGAGCGGTGCGACCGGGGTTTTCTTTCCCCGGTTGATGTCGGAAACTATCTCACGCTTGAGGAACGAGATATCAGTGTCCGTGAAATTGTCGAGCTCGATGATTTTTTCGACAATACGGCCGGCATTGTTTTTAAGGAAAGCGTTGTATCCCTCGCTCGTCATCGATTCCTCCGGCCGCCGGCGGGAGCGGTCCTTTACGCAGGCGTATAAAGGCTTGATACACTATAGCGTAAACGTGAGGGAGCGACTAAAAATATTATATATCTATGAAAATTTATATAATGGATTGGGCCGCCCGGATTTCGCGCGGTTATTGGCTTAAAGCGGCGGGCGGAAGGACATCTGCGTGCTCACCCTGAACCGGCCGGACTCGCGGGGTGGGATGCCCGGGCCGCGGTTCATGCCACCTCGAAATCGATTCTCATTGTGTCTATTTCCACGCCGGTAAGCCGTACGCGGACACGGTCGCCAAGCCTGAAGCGCCTGCCAAGTCTGCGTCCCACGATGGTGAATTCATCCTCATTTACAAGATAGTAGTCGTTGGTCAGCGCCCGAAGCGGCACCATCCCTTCTATGGGACGCTCGATGAGAGTAACGAAAAAGCCGTAACGCGAGATTCCGCTTATCACCGCGTCGAAAAGCTCCCCGACGCGATCGTACATCAGGCGGCATGATTTAAGCCGGTACAGGTCGCGCTCCGCGCTCTGGGCGACGCGTTCCATTTCGGAGCTCCTTTCCCCGAGGGGCCGGAGAGCCTCGACGGTGTACGGCGGGCTTTCGCGCAGTATGAGCGCCTTGAGGCACCGGTGCACGACGAGATCGGGATAGCGTCGTATGGGCGAGGTGAAATGGGTATAATCCTTGAATCCGAGGCCGAAGTGTCCAAGCGGTTCCACGCCGTAATAGGCCTGCATGAGGGATTTGAGGATGATGTAGTTCACCACCTCCTCGTCGTCGCGCCCGCGCACCCGGTCGATCACCTCCTGGATGGCAGTGCCTATATTGCCGCCGGAGCGAAGGGGGATCGAGAGGGTCTGGAGGAATTTACGGAGCGCCGTGAGCTTCTCCATCGAAATGTTTTCGTGGATGCGGTACAGGGTGGGGAAGTCGTTTTCCCGCAGGACCTTCGAGACCGCTTCGTTGGCGCTCAGCATGAACTCTTCAATTATCAAATGGCTTTTAAGCCGCTGAGCGGCGATGAGATCAACGAGCGTGTTGCCTTCGTAAATGAACTCGGAGTCGGTCAGGTTGAGATCGAGACGACCCAGCTGCATGCGCCGTTGTTTGAGAAGTACGGCGAATTCGTACATCGACAGGAGGAGGCGATCGATTTTCCGGCGTTTTCCGCTCTCGACCAGCGCGTGCGCCGAGGAATAGGTGAGGCGCCTGTCGACCCGTATGATGCCGCGGTGGAAGGCGTGCGACGTGAGCCTTCCCGTTTTATCGAAGACGAGTTCGGCCGACAGCGTGAGGCGGTCCACTCCCTCCTTCAACGAACACAGTTCATTGGAGAGAAGTTCCGGAAGCATGGGAACGACGTGGTTTCCCAGATAGAAGCTGGTCCCTCTTCTGGCGGCCTCGAGATCGAGTTCGCCGCCCCTCGTAACGAAGGCCGAGACATCCGCTATATGGACATACAGCTTGTATCCGCCGCGCGTATTCTCGAGCGATATGGCGTCGTCGAAATCCTTTGAGTTGTCGCCGTCAATGGTGACGGTGAAAAGCCCGCGGTAATCCTTGCGCCCCTTTCTCTCGCGGGAAATGAATTTCTTGTCGTAAGCGTCGAGCTCATCATAGTGCGGGTGCTGGTCGGGAACGGAGTGTTTGATAAGGATGCGCTGCACGTCGTATTCCTCGTTGTCCGGGGAAAACGAGCGTTCGAGCGTGCATTCCGTCATTCCGGACACGGTCCTGCCTGTCAGCTGGACGATGCACAGATCGCCCTTTACAGGTTCGGAGGAAGAACGCCGTCCGCGTACCATTACGCCGCCGGGCAGGTCGACCAGGCGATAAAGGATATGTTCTTTCAGTTTGCTTTCCACGCGGGCGATATAGCGCTGTTTCTTGCGCTTGCTCACCGAGGTGACGCGCGCATGGCACTCTCCGCGTCTGATGTCAACCAGCTCGGCACGCACGAGGTCTCCGGAATGCGCGTTGCCCGTGTTTTCTTTTTTTACCGCAAGCGTCCGACCATCGTCGGTTTTTATCGTACCGGCGCCTCTCCCGTCAATGGTGATCACCCCCTCCGGGGTGAACAGGCCGGTTCGGGTGTAACTCTTCCCGCGCCTGACGAGAAATCCGGCGGTGATGAGCTCCCGCAGTGTTTCATCGACGCGCGGCTGTTCTTTGCGGTCCCGGCGGGAGGATTTTCCTCCTTTCCTGCGTGCGCGGGTGTCGTTTCCCGCCTCCGTTCGTGCGAGGACATCCGCGTGCGTGAAAGGGCCGTTGAAAGAGCGTACGGCGTCAATTATCCGTTTGGATGATATCGGCATGGTATAAGTGGAGCGCGGGCCCGATCGCGGACTATTCAGCGGTCTTTCCGGATCCGGCGGAAGTCCCCGCGGCGCGGGCCTGCTTTATCTCTTCAATTTCTTTCCTTCTGGCCGCGATGGTGGTTCTGCAGTCGATGATGTTCCTGTGCCGTGAAATGACGGCATCATCGTCGATATTGATCGAGCGCGCGCCCTCTTCGATCTTGCCTGAAACGTATTCACCAATTTCGATATGATTCTTCTCGATGGTGTACTCGAGCCTTTTGATCTCCAGGCTCAGTTTCGCCAGCCGGGTATATTCCTCGGTCTTGTCGACCAGCATTTCACTGTATTTAATAAACGATTTGCGCGCGTCTTTTAAAAATCCCATTCTCGTCCCCCGATTCGTTCCTCGAGGAGGATACTATTCGGAAGCGGTATTTGTCAATGATAAATGTCCCGTTTCAGAGCCCGTCGTTACGTATGATGTCCCGGATGATATCACCCAGCGGACGCGGCAAATCGACGCGTGAAGAAATGCGCGCGGGGAGTTCCGAGTGAATTTCAATCGGAACTTTCAGCGTCGGGTGCGTGAAGCGAAGAAAGCAGGAGTGAAGTCCTATCGCGTCAGGGGTATCCCGTTCCGGTGAGCCGTATCGGAAATCTCCGGTTACGGGTAATCCTGACGCGGCGAGCTGTGCGCGAATCTGGTGTTTCCGTCCCGTGTGCAGATTGATCAGAAGAAGGGCGAGATGTGATTTCCATGCTATGGGGGCGTAGGCCAGCGACGCCTCTTTTGATTTCGGTCCCGCAGTTGCCGCGATGATTGTTGTGTCGCGCCTGCGCTCAAGGTGGTGTGTGAGCGTTCTCCATGCCGGGTGAAGGCCGGATGCCGCCATCGAGCACGACGGATCGTGTACAAGTGCGGCATACAGTTTCATCACCCGCCGGTATTTAAACTCGTCGAAGAGACGTCCCGCCGCCTTGGAGGTCCGGGCGAAGAGTACGGGGCCCGAAACGGTGCGGTCGAGCCGGTGCACCGCGCCGAGGAACACCTCGCCGGGTTTGCCGTATTTATCGCGGACATACTCCTTCACCAGGTCGATGAGTGCGGTACGTCCCGTGCTGTCCCGCTGGGTGATCATGCCCGCCGGTTTCTCGACGGCGATGACGTGATTGTCCTCGTACAGAATTTCGAGCCGCATCGCGTGTGTCCGTATCGATTTCGTCGGGTCCGCCGCTGACGACCGTTAATGATTGGCCGGAACGGATCCCGACGACCATACTGTACGAGACGCTCCGGAAATAAAAGCACAATCTTTGGAAGATGTACGCCTTGCGTCGTTCCCACGCGAATAGCCGGCGCTGTAAGGGAATCTGTTAGGCATAACCAGGGGATTTCCCTGATTGTATCACGCGCTTTATATGGTAGTAAATAGACTTCGAGAAAGGGCATGTTTCCGGGTGATCTTTGATGAACGCGTTTGTATCGAATAAAATTGTGGAAAAATACAAATATAAAGCGATCATTTGCTTCTCGGCGGATGATACCCCGTGTTTACTGCCGCGGTCAGCGGGGAAGGGGTGTTGCCGGCGATTCATTCTCATAGCCTGTCGATGATCGTGGTTTCTTTGGCGGTCTGATCAGACCAGCGCACTCATTAAAAAGGAGTACTGCCATGACGGGTAGGATGCTTGCCTCCATTCTCAGCGTGTACGACGGCGCGTCTTTCGACAGGAGGGAAAAAGTCAAGCTTCTGTTCCATTTCAATCTTTTTACCATACTTCTATTTTCCATCATCATTGTGTTGATCAACGGCGCGAACATCTTCGCGCTCGCGGCGGGAGTCAATTATATTCTTGCCGCGTTTATCGCGGTTCCGCTTCTCAGCATGCTGCTGCTCCGCAGGGGGAGCTACGACGCCGCCTCCGTCGTCTCCGTGACGATACTTTCCGTGGGCATCATGGCGATTCTGTATAACGGATTTTTCACCAAGGGGAACCTTGATTTTATCAGCAACCTGAACTACGTGCCCGCGGCCATCATCTTCGCTGCGATATTCTGCCGAATGGGATATATGATGGGGCTGGGCCTTTTCTTCATCGCTGCGGGCACCGGAATCGTTTACCTTGTCGGCGGTTCGCAGATGGACATTGCGGCCCAGAAGTTTGTTCGGAAGGCGTATTTCGACTACCTTTTCGCGGTTATATTCTCGCTCGCGCTGTGCTATCTAATGATACGGATCAACAGGCGCGGCTACCAGGTGGCGCGCGAGGAGTCGGACCTCAACAGGGAACAGTTCCTCACGCTGCAGGAGCTCTTCACTTCCATCCGGGAGATATCGAGCGAGCTCGCGTCATCATCGTACAACATGGCGGCCACGGCGGCCGCCTTCGCGGAGAGCACGCAGTCGCAGGCGGCGACCGCGGAAGAGGTGTCGGCGTCGATAGAAGAGATAACATCGGGCATAGAAAGCGTCGCGGCGAGCTCACTCTCCCAGAACGAAAGCGTCTCGGGCCTGATTGAGGTTTTTGAACGGCTCTCCCGGGGAATAGGCGATACGGGCGAGAGGATCGAGCTTGCGATGAGGAAGGCGGCCTCTATATCGGAACGCGCGGTGGCGGGCACAGAGATGCTTTCCCAGATGGACGAGAGCATGCGGAACATCGTCGCCAGCTCGCGGGACATGAACGGAATAGTGGAAATAATAAGGGATATTTTCGACAAGATCAACCTGCTCTCGCTCAACGCGGCCATAGAGGCTGCACGTGCGGGAGACGCGGGAAGGGGGTTCGCCGTGGTCGCCGACGAAATCGCGAAACTTGCGGACCAGACCGGATCGAGCCTGAAGGAAATCGACGCGCTCATAAAAGGGAATGAAGGCGAGATCCAGAGCGGATTATCGAGGCTTGATATGGTTGTGGGTATCATAAACGAGATCCTGGCGAGTCTCCGTGAGATAAATGACGGAATGAACGAAGCGAACGATTTCATGAAGGAGCAGCTTCGCGTGAATAAAGACGTCGACGAGAAATCGAGGACCGTTAAAAAGCTGGCGGAAGAGATAACAATGGCCACAGGGGAACAGAAGTCGGCCACCGACGAGATCGTTCGATCCGTAGGCCTGATCAACGAACAGGCAGTGTCCGGCGCGGAATCCGCCGAGAAGCTCGCGGCGAGTATAGAGGAGCTGTCGCGCATGGCATCGACCATGAAGAGCAGGATACAGGAGTAGGCCCATAACGGGCCAGAATCGCACACGCTGCGGGATACGCGAGTGAATGCCAGGATCCTCATAGTGGAAGACGAATCGGTCATCGCGCTCGACATCAAGCGGCGGATGGAGCGGTTCGGTTATGAGGTCGCGTCGATCGCGGTGACCGGTGAAGAGGCGCTCGAGAAGACGCTCCTCCTCGGGCCGGATCTTGTGTTAATGGACATCATGCTGCCCGGCGAGATGGACGGCATCGAAACTGCCGAAGCACTGCGCTCGCGGACGGACATACCGGTCGTTTACCTTACAGCCCACACTGATCACGCGACATTTCTGCGTTCAAAATCGACCATGCCGTACGGATATATCGTAAAGCCGATCCGAGACATAGAACTTCACTCGGCGGTGGAAACCGCCATCCAGCGGCACAGGCTCGAACGCCAGGTGAGGGAAAGCGAGGCGCGGTTCCGCACACTGGCGCACTTCACCTCCGACTGGGAGTACTGGGTCGGGCCGTATGAAGGATTCATTTACATATCTCCCTCGTGTCTCGATGTGACGGGATATTCAATAGCCGAGTTTCAGGCCGATCCCGGGCTTCTGAGCACGATCGTACATCCGGATGACAGGGAGCTGATGCGGGGGCATTTCTCCGATGAGATGAAGTCCGAAGCCGTGCTTTCGGTGGATTTCCGAATCGTAACGAAAGGCGGAGAGAGAAAATGGCTCTCGCACCTCTGCCAGCCCGTTTTCAGCGCGGAGGGCTCGCCGATCGGACGCAGGGTGAGCAATCGCGACATCTCGCAGAGGAAAACCGCGGAGCAGGAAAAGGAGGAGGCGTATTCGGAGCTGTTCCAGATTTTCGAATCCTCGGCCACGGGAATGTGCGTGATTTCGGCGGATCGTCGGTGCCTGCGGGTGAACAATTCATTTCTGACCATGTTCCACCGTAAAAGGAGGGAAGTCCAGGGTGTTTACTGCAACGATATATTGGGCCTTCCGTTCTGCCGTACCAGGGAATGTCCGCTCGAGCGCATTCTCTCCGGGGAACGTTTTGTCGAGTTCGAAATCGATAGGCGCATCGACGGCGGTACGCTCCACTGTATGGTTAGAGCGGTACCGTTTGTCGATTCCACGGGGCAGACGATCGGAGTCATCGCCAGCTTTATCGATATAACCGAAACTCGCGAGCTCGAGACGGCCATGCTCGATCTCATACAGCGTGAGCGCTGGAGGATTGGAAGAGACCTGCACGACGGACTCGGGCAGAAGCTCACAGGGGCGGCCTTTCTCGCCGAGGCGGTGCGCCGCGGCCTGGAGAAAAAATCCCCGGTACTGGCGGCGGAGATGGCCGAGATCGGGGTGCTGATCGGAGAGTCCATACAGATGGCGAGCGGGATCGTCAGGGGCCTGTGCCCCGTCGCGGTGGAATCACACGGGCTGGTCGCGGCGATCGAGGAGCTGGCGCTCACCACCGAGCGTCTGTTCGGTGTAAAATGCGTTGTGAGCAGGACAGGCGAGTTCGATCTCGCCAACGTGGAGGCCTCGACCCACCTGTATTATATTGTGCAGGAAGCCGTGACGAACGCGGTAAAGCACCGCGATGGAGGACCGGTTAGAATACACCTGGAGGACGTGAATGGTGATCTGTATATGACGGTCGAGAACGAATCGGGGGATGGACGCCAGTCCGAGGTTCAACCGAGAGGGCTAGGCCTTCGCACCATGCGCTACCGCGCCGGTATCCTTGGCGGGGATTTCGAGGCGGGCGCCGCCGACGGGTGTTTCAGAGTCGCCGTGCGCGTAAGCAGAACTGATGTGGAAACGGGTACCGCCGATCACGATAAAAAAGACCGGAAATGAAGGGTTGATGGATGAAGAACAGAAAGAACGCTGTCAGGATAGTTATCGTTGACGATCATCCGATTGTACGACAGGGGCTTAAAAAGGTGATCGAGAAGGAACGTGATATGCTCGTATGTGGAGAGGCCGGTACCGCCAACGAGGCGGTCTCGGTTATCGCGCGCGAAAAGCCCGACATAGTGGTCGCCGACATCTCGCTCGACGGAGAGGCGAGCGGGCTGGACCTGGTACGCGCCATTACCGAACGGTTCCCGGAAGTAAGCAGCCTGGTGCTTTCCATGCATGATGAATCGGTATACGCGGAGCGCGCCATACGGGCCGGAGCGCGCGGATACATCACGAAAAATGACGGCCCATCAAACATCGTTCACGCGTTACAGTCGGTACTCAAGGGGGAGATATATCTGAGCGGTACGATGAGCGCACGGCTCATCTCAAAGCTGTTTCATGGCAACCACTCCGAAACGCCGCGAAGCATTGTTGAGACCCTGACCGACCGCGAGCTCGAGATTTTCCAGCTTATCGGCAACGGCTTCAGTACGGGTGAGATAGCCCGCAGGCTCAATCTCAGCCCGCACACAATTGAAACCCACAGAAAGAACATCAAGGACAAGCTCGGACTTTCCAGCGGTTCCGAACTCAACAAGCAGGCCATTCAGTGGGTGCTCAGCTCCAGGTAGGAATCACGAAACGAACGTATAGTCCTTCCGTGTAAGGGAAACCGCCATGCTGAAATGGCCGGATATTCTTACATATCCGGCCGCCATATCTTTTGAAGACGCTCTCCGGTGCGCTATTTTCTCTTGAAACACTCTGAGACAACGAGGGCGGGAGACCGCCCGAAAAGGGAGGATCTGCGTCATGAGAAATATATCGCGCCCGGCGGTCGCATATGGAGGGAAGGCGCCGGGGCGAGCGCTGGTAATTAACGCGTCGTCGATTACAATTGTCGAATTACAGGCTGGACTTTTACAGGCCGGAATAGTAC
>JAGODA010000110.1 GCA_017998475.1 Spirochaetota bacterium
GAATAGACTATCGCTTCCGATTTCCTGTATCCATCCGTGTCGAAAACCGAGGAAGTCTAACTCATCCACAACCTCTTGAAACTCCCCCACGGAAACCTTCCGTCCCAGTATAGGATGATTCTTAACCCGCGGTGTCGGATAGTATTGTGACATCAAAGAAATATAAACCGAGGAAGAAAGTTCTTCAGCGATAATTCTAAGACATTTTTTACTGTTTTCGACATGTCCCGGTAGTACCAGATGACGTATGATAAGCCCCGAACGGATCGTTCCGTCGGGATTGAATTGCATCCTGGCGCCTTTCTGACGGAACATCTCTCTTAGGGCTCTGACCCCTACCTGCGGATAATCCTCCGCTCCCGAATAATCCCGCGCTATACCGTGATCGGCATACTTAAAATCAGGCAAATAAACATCCACAACTTCTTCCAACGATTCGATGGCCTCCCTTTTATCATAAGCATTTGTGTTCATTACAACCACTAAATCCTTTCGTGAAACCCTAAGGGTCCCTATTATCTCTATCATTTGTGGAACCACATGAGAAGGGGAGACAAAACCTACTGCTCTGACCCCTTTTCGAAGAAAACCCTGAATCTCGGCTATTACACACTTAAAATCCCGCACCGTGCATGGAATAGAATTATCACTTATCTGAAAATTCTGACAATATATACACTGGAGGTTGCAGTGTCCAAAAAATACATTACAGATGCCGTTATCACCCACAATAACCGGTTCCTCACCCCCATGCAGGCATATCGATGAAACCGGAATTCTATTATCTGTCCTGCAAAACCCCGCGCCTTGTTCTCGCGGCACAAAACACTGCCTGGGGCAGGCTCCACACAATACTACACCCCCTTCATACTGAATACCATTATACATTATGAACGCCATTCATTGTATTTCGCATAAGATAAAAAAATTCGTTTATCCAAAAAAATTCTTGAAAAAATTAATGTTAAAACTAACATCTGTGACTAACGTTGTTAATCACATCATCGTTTAATCGGATATTTCCCATTCGTATTACGCGTTATAACAATTTGTTATATCATTAACGTCGCCGTAAGTGACCCACACTGCAAAGCTAACGATGCGCGACCGAAGTACCACGTATTCAACTTATTTACTCACGAGGTCACAATGGCAGAAGAATTGCAGAACGACGCCCCCCTTGATGAAGTCCATGCCAGCCCGCCTGCGGAATTGGAGCTCATCACTTTATCCGAACTTATCGATCTTTCCACTGACGCACTAATAATTGAAGGAACGGTCCTGATTACGACCAGTTCCTTTTTGCCGGATATGAACAAGAGGTAAAATTCGATACCGCTCGATCCGGATCTCCCGCTGAAACCTGACGAAGAGCATTCGTAATCATCTGACAAAGTAGCGACCGTGCTCCCGGAAGAGAAATCCTTCGTCGACCAGTTCGGCGAGCACCTCATTCGCATCAGTTGTGCTCGAATTGAGTAACGTGGATATCTTTCGGGCGCTCATTCCAGGATGGTCAAGTGCCATCTTTAAGATCGTGCTCCTTTTCTGACGATGCGAACCGTGAAATACCGATTGTTTCTTATAATGCTTGCTGCGCCGCGCTGGATTATGGTGTATGCTCTTCAACATCACACCATAGTCCATCAGGGCGTTGTACCACCTTCTCGGATTCTTCCTGTCCAGGGAGCGTTCAACCAGCGGCAGTATTTCCCCATCCGCGACATCCGCCCGGTCCTTAAAAAACAGATGAATATATACGGCCCTGATGTTCGTTTCAATGAAGACAACGGGCTTATTGAAAGCAAACGCCAGTATGGACGACGCCGTTGCATGGCCTATTCCCGGCAGTGCCTTGAGCTCATCCGCATTATTGGGCACAAGTCCTGAATGACGATTGATGATTATCTCCGCCGATCTCCGGAGCGCGAGTGCACGCCGGTTATATCCCAGCCCCTGCCAGGCCCTGAGAAGTTGTTCCAGAGGGGTCAGAGCCAGGGAGCTAAAATCCGGGAACAGGGCGATGAATCCCGGATACTTTTGGGCTACCCGCTCCGCCTGGGTCTGTTGAAGCATTATCTCCGACACAAAAACATGGTATGGGGTCAGAGCATCATTCCGCCAGGGGAACTTCCTGGCATTGCGCTCATAGTAGGCGTATACGATCTGCCTGAAAACCTTCAGAACGTTATTATCGATACCCCTTTTGCGTATAAGCTCATGGAAAGACGCCCCATCATAGGATCCGCCCCGGACTGACACGGGCACCCTCAAACATTGAACCTGAAGCTGATAATATCTCCGTCTTCCACTACGTAATCCCTGCCCATGACGTGGAACCTGCCCGCCTTCTTTACCGCCTCTTCGCTCTTCAGTTCGGACAGGTCCGCGTATTTCATCACCTCCGCTCGGATGAACCCCCTCTGCATGTCCGTATGGATGGCACCGGCCGCCTCGGGAGCGAGCGAACCGTCCCGCACGAGCCATTGCCTCACCTCGTCGTCACCGACCGTAAAAAATGAAATGAGGCCGAGAGAATGCATGCAAAGACGTGAGAGCAGGTTTACCGCCGGTTCTCGTATCCCGGCCTCCCTCATGAACTCCAACCTCTCGTCGGCGGATTCGAGTGCGGCGATCTCCGCTTCGAGCTCCGCCGATATCTGCATCACATCCACCGAATCACCCCGGCACCGCTCGGCCATCGCGTCGAGAACCTCGCGCCGCGAAAGGTCCGACTCCGATACATTCAGCGCGATGATCATTTTTTTTAACGTTATAAAGGGATAGCTTGCGATCAGCTTCCCGTCCTCCTCTTCCACATCCAGCAGGCGCAGCGGGCGGTCTTTTTCCAGGTGCTCGCGGAACCTGGCAAGTATCGCTTCCTCGCGCCTGGCCTGCTCCTCTGATCCCTTTTTCTTGGATTTGTCAAGACGCTCGAATCGTTTTTCGATGAACAGCAGATCGTGGAGGATCAGCTCGGCGTTTACGGAATCCACGTCACGCTCGGGATTGACACTTCCACTGACATGGTAGACGGCATCGTTCGAAAACGCCCGTACGACATGACACAGGGCGTCGACATCGGCGATATCCCTGAAAACATCGCCCTCCCTTATCGACGACGCCTCGAGCCGGGGAAGCAAATCGATATTAATGCGCGCTCGTACCGTCTTCCGCGGATTATACATCCCCGCCAGCACATCAAAACGGGGATCGTGTATTTCCGCCACACCCGTCATGGCTTTCGAGGAATCGGCCGCCTGATGGATCGTCTTCATCCCGGTTAACAGTTGAAAAAGCCTTTTCTTCCCCGTCTGGGGCAGACCTATTATTCCGACCTTCATTTATTTATTTCCCGTATTCCATGAATATCAGACCGACGTCCCGAGACCGAGCCTATATGTCGCGAAATCCCGCGTTCCCGATGCCCGGGATAACGGTTCTCACGGGCACACTTATACATTAAATCATGAAACACACCTGCCGCCTTTCCGGGAGATACCCGGACAATCATGATGGACGGCCCGTGAAGAAAAGGCGGTGAGTCACGCTTTTTTCAAGATCGTAGAGCTCATTTATATGCGACGATATGCCGGCATCCCGATGCATATTGGTCTTCACGGTCTGGATCATCTCTCTCAATAACAACAGGTCGGAACGCCTGCTCAACTGGCCGTCCTCAACAAGCCTTTTAAGATAAGAGAACTGATACTTGCGCAGATTGACCTGGATGAAAAAATTAACACCATATATTTTCAGGATCCTCTGCAAAGGATAGCTGTTGCTTTTCGATACGAAATCCTCATACTGTCTGGAATCTATCGCACGCGATACGGGCTTTCCCCTCTCCGGACGCCCCCCAACGGCGGCCGCTTTCTCGGCGTGCCCCGTCGCTCCGCTTTGATCAACCGGCAGATTCGCTCCGGCAAGCTCCCGCTTTAAATGCTCGTCTTTCCATTCATCGGTATATTCCACGAAGTTCTTTTCCAGAAGCCGTTCGAACTCCTCGAGCATTATGGCCTTGTTCGCAAGCTGCCCGATATGAGTGCTGTTAAGACTCCTCATCACCGGGAAAATTTCTTTCACGATCTGATGGAAGAGGTAGCGCTTCTGATACTGTTTCTCGTATTCCACCATAAGCTCGCTCTGGAAATAGCTCTTGAGACGACGGACGACATTGATATCGGCCACGACATAGCCCTCGACCCTCGGGATGCTCCTGACACTGTCCTCCGCGACTATTTCCATCGAAAATATCCGGTGCGAATTAAGCAACACCCTTATAATCCGCCGCACGAGATCCGCTTCGATGCCCATTGACGAGGCGATATATTTCATGAAATCATCCGAATGGGGAATGGCCCGCATCCCCATCAGCGCGTTCTGCTTGTTTATCTCCTGGAATATCTCTTCTATCGTGTCCAATGCCACTCCCGATCCGTCCCCGCCCGGTCCCCAGCGACAGGCTCCGGAAAATTATTAGATTTTTTTATTGACACAAAAAGCCCTTTTCGGTTGTAGTAATCCCACCTGACGAACCGGGGTGTTAGCTCAGCTTGGTTAGAGTGCCTGCCTGTCACGCAGGAGGTCGCGAGTTCGAGTCTCGTACACCCCGCACAGTTTGCGGTACCAAAGAACCCCGAAAGGGGTTCTTTGTTTATCCCCCGGTCCTCGACATCTGCCTGTTCCGAACAATAGCCATACAACCGTCACCGACGTCGAGCGGATTCCCCAGCCGGTGTGCCTCCGGTTTAGCGCGTATGGCATCAACTATTACAGCCTCCACGGGGCCGTTAGCATCACCGCGCCTCAAGACGGTTTTCAGATCGAATTCCAACGGTGAATGAAGACAGGTTTTAAGCATCCCGTCGCAGGTCAGGCGAAGTCTGTTGCAGCGCGAACAGAATTTGTGAGTCATGGGCGGAATAACCCCGACCCGGATCCTTCCGTAGGGTCCGGCGAGCTCATACATCATCGCCACATTTGTATCATCGTTACAGCTTCGGACGAGGTTCCCCCTGGCGCGCAGATGCTCCAATAACCTGTCCGAAGGGACAAAACGTGAAGCTTCATAGTCGTCGCCGAACGGCATCCGCTCGATGAACCTCAGCGTAATGTTCTTCCCCGCGAAGAAGGCGATAAATTCGTCGAGTTCGTCAAGAGATTCCTCGTGCAGCACCATATTAATCTTCACATCGAAAAAGCGCCGCCCTATCGCGCGCGTGATATTTGAGATTACCCGATCGAACTCGTCTCTCCCGGTTATCACCCTATACCTTTCGGCCGACATCGTGTCCAGGCTGATATTCAGCTTTCGCAGGCCGTGCCTCTCCAGATCGTCGAGCACTTCATCCAGAAGAATACCGTTCGTCGTCAGACAAAGCTCCATGTCGGGATGATTCCGCCTGGTCTGCTCGACAATCCCCATAAACCCCTTTCTGACAAGAGGCTCGCCGCCGGTAAAACGGACTTTCCGAACGCCGAGCCGCGCGAAAACTCCTATAAGACGTACAAATTCCTCGATGCGTAATACTTCGTCGTGAGACAGAAACTCGAGGCCTCCAGGCGGCATGCAGTATACGCAACGCAGGTTGCATTTGTCGGTCACCGACACACGCAGGTAATCAAGCCTGCGGTTATATGAATCCGTCAGCATTTTATATCCTTACAGTGCATTCGAGCGTAAAGACGCGCTTGACTCTGTCAACTACTCTATCACCAAAATACGATAATTCAAAGGTCCACAGTGCATTCTCGATCATAGCGCTGATCTTCATATGCCTATAAACAATCGATGCCGCGAACATCGCCACCATTCCGATCTGCGCGAAGATGACATTCGGCGCCGCCAACCGTGATCTAGGTACGTCTCATCGACGGTTTCGCCCCCGCAACGGGGACTCCGAAGCGCAGTTCTCGTTCATGGTCTATCTCGGCGTTCGCCTTGTGTAACAGATCATTTATCCACCGCTTGAAAACACAATCGCGGTAATAGTAATAGATACCGTAGATTCCCGCAATCTTTAAAATGATAAAAGCCATATCGCATACGGCCACATCGGCATAGATGCTCGGAGTGATGGCCGTATCGAGGCGTGTCACGGAATATATGCACGGAGGCGTCCGCATTGACCCTCCCGGCGTCAGGTCTGGCCCTAAAAAGCAACCCTCGCCAGTGCGTAATTCCACCGTACGGGCGATAAAAGACGGGAGAACAAGGTCCATCATCAGAATGACGCCACTGATCGCCCTCCGCTTACCGCACGCCCTCGTTTACATAAAGGAAATTCTTTCTGAAGCGGGTATTGTCAGGCTCGATCAGACATGCCCTGGAACACATCGCGGAAGATTCATCCTTCCTGCCGAATACTTCGTAGACGATACCGAGATTGTTGTATGCCGCGGCCATATCCGGATCTTCCTTCAGCGCTTCAAGGAAAAGGTTTCGCGCCTCGTTGAAGCGCCCCTGCAGCGCATGCTCCACACCTTTTCTGTTGATCACGGCCGCGGGAGATGTCGACCGCGTAACGGCGAAATACTTAACGATGTGAATGATGCGGTAACTTTCCACTTTAACCCGGTCATTCACTTCTTTCCGCGCGGCTTCCGGCGCGAGAAGCCGCGCCGCGCCGGAACGATGCTCAATGCTAATCGCATGATATCGATAACAGGAAAGACAGAGAAGGGCCAGCGTTAACGCCAGCGCCAAGCTAACATGGCGGACGGATCGGTTCCGTGAGCCGTTCGATGGCTTTCGCACAGTTCAGTATCTTCTTTTCCTCAAAATGACCCGCCATTACCTGCAGGCCGATTGGAAGGCCGGAATCGTCAAATCCGATCGGAACGCTCATCCCGGGGATCGCGGCAAGATTCGCCGAAATGGTAAGGATGTCCGATACATACATCTCCAGCGGGTCGTCCACTTTTTCCCCGAGGGCGAACGCCGTCGTCGTGGTAACCGGACTTAGTATGCAATCGACCCTGGAGAAGGCTTTTTGGAAATCCTGTATTACAAGGGTACGGCCCTTGAGCGCCTTCAGATAATACGCGTCGTAGTATCCCGAGCTGAGAGCGTAGGTTCCCAGAATAATCCTGCGCTTCACCTCCTTGCCGAAACCCTCGTTTCGTGTTTTACGATAAAGCTCGGACAGTGCGCTGACTCCGGGGGAGCGATAGCCGTACCGTATACCGTCGTAACGGGCCAGGTTTGAAGAGGCCTCCGCCGTAGCGATGAGGTAGTAGATCGGTATGGCGTACTCAGTGTATTGTAAAGAAATCGGCTCAAGCTTCGCCCCCAGGGATTCAAGCTGTTTCACTTTGGACATTATCGCATCCTTTACGCCGGGAGCGACTCCACGAAAATATTCGTCGGGAAGCCCGATCACCATGCCATTGATGTCGCCATTCAGCCCCTGGGGGGCGAAATCGACCGGGCGTTCAATCGACGTGGAGTCCGCGGGGTCACCGCCCGAAATCACGCCAAGCAGCAGCGCCGCGTCATCCACAGTGCGCGCAAAGGCGCCTATCTGGTCGAGCGACGAAGCAAAGGCGACCAGCCCATAGCGAGAAACCCGCCCGTAGGTTGGCTTGATGCCGGCAACCCCGCAGAACGACGCGGGCTGGCGTATCGAACCTCCCGTATCCGAACCGAGTGCGACAGGAGCAAGCATGGCCGCGACCGCGGCGGCTGACCCCCCTGAGCTGCCGCCCGGAACGTGCCCGGTATTGTGGGGGTTCCTGGTAACACCGAAAAACGAAGTTTCGGTGGTCGAGCCCATCGCGAATTCATCCATGTTCGTCTTGCCAAGGGTCACGAAGCCGTGATCCCGAAGCTTGCGATACACGGTCGCGTCGTAAGGAGATATGAAATCGCGCAGGATGCCAGACCCGCAGGTCGTGCGCAGCCCCTTTGTGCAGATGTTGTCCTTTATCGCAACGGGCACACCGTCCCACGCCGAAAGGGTCATGCCTTTCCTGCGGCGATCATCCGATTCCGCCGCTTCCTTGAGAGCGCGCTCCCCGTCAACCGTGATATAGGCGTTGATCGCCGGATTGAGCGATTCTATGCGATCCAGATACTCCCTGGCGATCTCAGCGGCCGATATTTCCCCGCCAGAAAGCAGTTCCGCAAGCTCACCGGCGCTTTTTTCAACAAGCATACGCCTCCTCCATTTCCCATCGGGGCCCCGATGGGAAATGGTATGGCAGCGACGTGCACAAGGGTCAATAATTTTTTTAACGGATAACGGAGGCCCCTTAATTATTATTGACTTAAAGCGCCGATTCGCCTATCTTCAAATTCGGTGGTGAGGTGCGGTCACCATTCTTCTTCACCAGCCAATTGTGCATATCCAGCAAAGCCGGGAGCAGATCTACGCCATGTTGAACAGAAAGCCCAAACTCATTCTCACCGCCGCCACCGCGATCATCTTTGTTTTCGGATGCTTCACCAGGACGGACGGCGTAAAACAGACGGACATCAAACCCCTCGTCGGTGTATTTCTGTCCAAGCATGTCCATTACAAAAACTTTGACCGCGAGCTTTCCAGAAAAACAATGGGGAACCTGCTCAACTTCATCGATCCGGGTAAATACTATTTTTATAAAAGCGACATAGCGGCATTCAGGGTCCACGAGGACCAGATCGGCGAGTACATTGAAAACGGGAAGTACGGCTTTATAAATGAAATATTCACGGTTTACAAAAAGCGTTTCGACGAAAGCATGACCCTCATCAATGAGCTGCTCTCGCTCGACTACGACTTCAATAAGGATGAATACATCGCGGTGGATCGCGAGAAGACGGAATACGCGGCCGATGCGGCGGATATGCGCGAGCGATGGAGAAAAAACATCAAACTTCAGCTTCTCAATTATCTCACGGCGGTCAAGGACGTCAACGAGGCGAAAGAAAAGTTGCGCAACAAATTCCGCCTGAACAAAAAGAGGGTCGACGAAATCAACGAGTCAAAGATGATATCCACTTTCGTCAACGCCTTCTCGACCGCCCTCGATCCTCACTCGAATTACCTGACACAGGAAGAGCACGAGGATTTCATGATCCAGACCAAGCTCAAGCTCGAGGGCATAGGGGTGATTCTCCGCTCCGAGGACGGCTTCGCGCTTGTCGAGTCCATCATCCCCGGCGGCCCCGCCGCGAAGCTTCCCGCCGCCATACAGCTCAAGCCGAACGATAAGATCGTGGCGGTTGCGCAGAAGGACGGCGAACCCGTCGATGTCATTGATATGGACCTTCGGGACGTCGTCAACCTTATACGGGGCAAATCCGGCACCACCGTGCGGCTCACCATCTTCAGGAAGGCCGATGAAAGCCAGAAACCCGTGCGCATGCAGATTCC
>JAGODA010000111.1 GCA_017998475.1 Spirochaetota bacterium
GTAAAAACAAATGTTGGTCCCATCCCGGTTTATATCGAACCCGGACCCGGCGATCCGCATGCCGTACTTTTCCTTGAAGCTCACATGCTGGGTAAATCGGTCGCTCTTTTCAGGGTTGATGGAAAGGTCGGTAAAAAGATGTATAAATGTCATCCCAAATGGGTAACCTTTAATAATGACAATCCAATCGGCGGCATGACTGATTTTGAACTGCGCCTTTCTCCCGGTAAACACATCATAGAATATTCGGTACTTTCTAAATATTTTGGCGGCAGAAGCATGGGATTTGTTGTAAAGACTCTTGAGTTCGAGGTTCAGGCCGGTAAGAAATATACGTATAAAGTCATACCGGATCCTGAGGATGGGAAGAGCGGGGCCCAGGAACATACTATAGAGATAGTGGCTCAATAAAATAGCGATTTTAGAGTACACCGTAGTGTACTGTCGGTGTCGGGCGGGAGTGCTTCCGGAGCCCGCCGGCACCGAACTGTTACGATCGACACAGTCGGCGGAGAAGTGTAATCCCAATCCGGCTGGTGGGTATATTTCGCGCGCGCATGATCAGATTTGATAATAACGAAGCGGGCGTCATTCATCTATGTTATAAATTATCACCTCCCGTTTTGAATAAACAGCATTTTAAATGATGTTGTCATCTCTTCGTTCCAAAAAAAATCCTATCATATCATACAGCGACATATTTCCGCTTGACCGGTATTGTAATATTGTCATACAATATATATGTACATAACCAGGTGTTATGTGCGTGCTGCCGGGCATTGCGGCTCCGGTGGCATCGTGAAAAAATACACTTAAACCACGCATGGTCCGCGACGCCAGACGCGCGGAAATCGGTGCGTTCCATGGAGGATTGGCTGATGGCTACAGGTAAAGGAAGGCGCGTGGCGGTCATCGACGGTCGTCGAACGCCGTTTCTGCGCTCTGGAACAGGGTATTACGATCTAATGGCGTGGGAGCTCGGGCGTTTTGCGGTAAAGGGCCTCGTCGCGGCCACGGGCATCGATCACTCATCGATAGACCAGGTGATAATGGGAACGGTCGCCTCCGATATAGCGACTACCAACGTCGCGCGGGAGATCACGCTAGGTGCCGGATTGCCCGAAACGGTGCCGGCGTATACCGTCACCGTGGCATGCGTTTCGGCCAACGCCGCCATAACGGCCGGCGCCGATATGATAGCGACGGGCAATGCAGATGTAGTCATAGCGGGGGGAACCGAGAGTTTCTCGGATCCCGACATAAAGGTATCGAAACGTTATCGTCGTTTCATTCTCGACCTGACCATGTACAAACGACCGAAAACGCTCGGTGGAAAGATGCGATTGCTGAAAGGCATGAAGGCGCTCGATTTCGTCGTGCCGGAGCGTCCGGCGATCGGTGAATACTCCACGGGTCTCAGCATGGGACACAACGCCGACAGGCTCGCACAAAGGCTCGGGATATCGAGGGAAGACCAGGATCATTATGCGGAATACTCGCACCGCCAGGCGTCCGCGGCGATCGCCTCCGGCGTTCTGAAAAGCGAGATCGTCCCCGTGGTCGTTCAGGGAACTGATCGGGCAATTACGACGGACAACGGTCCGAGGCCAGACGCGACATTCGAAAGCCTGAGCAGGCTGAGGCCCTCGTTCTATAAAAAATACGGAACCGTTACGGCGGGCAACTCCTCGTTCCTTACCGACGGCGCGGCGGCGGTGCTGCTGATGAGCGAGGAAAAGGCCCGGGAGCTCGGGCTTAAACCAAAAGCCTATTTAAGATCTTATGTTTTCTCCGCACAGAACGTGTGGGATGAGTTGCTTCTGGGGCCCGCGTTTTCGATCGCAAAATTGCTGAAAAAAACAGGACTCGAGCTTTCGGAAATAGGAGTACTCGAAATACACGAGGCCTTCGCCGCGCAGATGGAGGCGAATATTCGCTGTCTGGAATCGGACGCCTTCGGCAGGGAGAAGGCGGGATTTCCGGCGCGGGTCGGGATGGTGGACCGTGCGCGACTCAACATATACGGGGGCTCGCTGTCTCTGGGCCATCCTTTCGGCGCAACGGGGGCGCGCCTGCTCACGACCTGCTGCAACCGTCTTCGTGATACCGGAGAGAGATACGGTATTATCGCCGGATGCGCGGCGGGCGCCGTTGGTAGCGCGATACTTGTCGAAAACGCCGACTGATACGGGGAGGAAGAAACTATGAAAACGGACAAAACAGCCGCGCGAATCAACGCAGAGAAGGAATTCACTCCGCTGGACCGGCTCACTCTCACTCATTTGAAAATAGAAAAGACGCGGGACGGAATAGCTCTTGTCATCATCGATTTCCCCGGCACAAAGGTGAACAAGGTGTCGAGTGCGCTCCTCGCCGAAATAGAGACGATGATAGATTCGATTGAACGGGACGTAACGGTACGCGCGATGGCGGTTGTCAGCGGCAAGGAGGACAACTTCATAGTTGGAGCCGATATCGACGAGCTGAAGACTAAAGAGACACGGGAAGGGGTACTCGAGTACATAGGCACCGCAAACGGCATTCTGAACCGTATCGAACAGCTTTCCATCCCGGTTGTGGCCGGCATTAATGGCAACTGCCTGGGGGGCGGTCTCGAATTCTGCCTTGCGGCCGGATACCGCATGGCGACCGATTCACCCAAAACCGTAATGGGACTGCCGGAAGTGCAGCTTGGCCTTTTTCCGGCGGGCGGAGGCACGCAGCGCCTGCCGCGGCTCATAGGGCTTACGCAGGCCCTGCCTCTGCTCCTCACCGCGAAAAACGTCCGGGCGCGAAAAGCGAAAAGACTGGGCCTTATCGACGAGATAGTCTATCCGTATTCGATCCGGGATGCGACGGTGCAGAAGGCGCGCGAGCTTGCCGGTAAGAAGGGAAAAATAAAAAGGAAGCGCGTGCGGTCTCTCCTCACCGCGCTTCTCGAGGGCACGGGTATAGGCCGTCGGATTGTGCTGTCACAGGCGCGGAAGATGGTGATGCGACAGACACATGGATTGTACCCGGCGCCGCTGGCGATTCTCGATTCTGTGGCGTATGGATACCGCAAGGGGGTGTATCGCGGCATCGATGCCGATTGCGGACGATTCGCCGATCTGGTCTTCTCCCGGCACGCCAGGTCTCTCATGGGCCTTTTCTTCGCGATGACCGAGGCGAAAAAGAATCCGAAGCGCGATATGGTTAGGCCGGTCAAAAAACTCGCGGTGCTGGGCGCTGGACTTATGGGCAGCGGTATCGCCGCGGTATCGGTGGAGCGGTGCGATACGGTGCTGCTGAAGGACACCTCGCTCGACGCCGCGGCGTGCGGCATGCGGGAGGTGTGGAAGGGGCTTGAGAAGCGCGCGCGCTCGGGGGGGCTGACGGCCTTCGACAGGGACACCCTGTACGGGAAGATGGTGCCCTGCGACGATTATTCCATGTTCGCGGGAACCGACCTTGTCGTGGAGGCGGTCTTCGAGGACCTGGCGCTCAAGCGGCGCATCCTGTCTGACGTCGAGCGGGCGACCGGGGAGAAGACAATTTTCGCCTCCAACACATCGGCGCTTCCAATCCGCGAGATAGCGGCAGAGAGCCTTCGGCCGGAAAACGTGATCGGCATGCATTACTTCAGCCCGGTGCAACGCATGCCCCTGCTGGAGATCATAACGACGAGCGACACCTCGGAGTGGGTGACCGCCTCGGCGCTGGAGTTCGGAATACGACAGGGCAAGACCTGCATTGTCGTAAAGGACGGCCCGGGTTTTTATACAACGCGGATACTGGCCCCTATGCTCAACGAGGCGGTGCTCCTCATCGAGGAGGGGGTCGACCCTGCGGAGATAGACAGGGCGATGCTCGCCTTCGGATATCCTGTGGGGCCGATAGCGCTTTTGGACGAGGTCGGCATAGATGTCGGAGCGCATGTGTCCAGGGGCCTGGGGCCGATGTTCGAGGCGCGGGGCGCGAAACCGTCGGCTGGCCTCGGGCGCCTGTACGAGAAGGGGTATTACGGCAAGAAGAACAAAAAGGGCTTCTATCGCTACGACCTGAAAAAGAAAAAAGGGATGCGTCCGATCGACAGCGGGGTACTGGAAGTTCTGAGAATGGCGCCGCAGCGCAGGGCGGAGGCGCGGGAGATACAGGACAGGGTGAGCCTGATGATGATAAACGAAGCGCTTCTCTGCCTGCAGGAGGGCATTATCGCATCTCCCCGCGACGGGGATACGGGGGCCATTCTTGGACTTGGTTTTCCGCCTTTCCGCGGCGGGCCGTTCAGGCACATAGACGCCGAGGGAGCGGGCGCGGTTCTGAGACGTATGGATGAACTTGCAGAGGCGCACGGCGGGCGGTTCATGGCGGCGGATATCCTTCGCGACACGGCGTCCTCAAAAAGGAAATTTTATCCGTAGGTGGAGAGTGAATGATGGAACGCACACTGGTGATCAACGAGGAGCATGTCATTTTTCGCGACTCGATACGGAAGTTTATCGCTGCGGAAATAGGCGAACACTATGCGGAGTGGGAGCATCAGGGGATCGTTCCGCGGGAGATCTGGAAGAAGTTCGGTGAGAACGGGTATCTCTGCCCGTGGGCGTCCGAGGAGTACGGCGGTTCCGGAGCGGACTATCTGTATTCGGTCATCATTACGGAAGAACTCGCTGGAGCTGGGATGGGGAGCCTCTTCGTTCCACTGCACAACGATATCGTGGCGCCGTATATCGATTCCTACGGCACCGCCGAACAGAAGGCGCGATGGCTTCCAGGGTGCGTTTCCGGGGACATCATCCTTGCCGTCGCGATGACCGAGCCCGAGGCGGGTTCGGACCTGGCCTCAATAAAAACGACCGCGGTGAAGAAGAACGGGCGCTGGGTGCTTAACGGTCAGAAGACGTTCATATCGAACGGGATCCTCGCGGATCTTGTCGTCGTAGCCGCCCGCACCGGCGGTACCGACACGCCCTCCAGCCAGGCGATGAGCCTTTTCGTCGTAGAACGTGGAACGAAAGGATTTGAGCGCGGAGAGCCAATACGAAAGATCGGCCTGAAGGCCCAGGACACCGCGGAGCTCTTTTTCGATGACTGCGAGATACCCGAGGAGAACCTGCTGGGCCAGGAGGGCCTGGGCTTCATATATCTCATGCAGAAGCTGCAGCCCGAGCGCCTGGTTTGCGCGGTGGGGGCCCAGGCAGCCGCCGAGCGGTGCCTCGAGATAACCGTGGAGTACGCGAAGGAGCGCCGGCTTTTCGGTAAGCCCCTCTCCAAGTTCCAGAACACACAGTTCGTCCTCGCGGAGCTTGCGGCCGAGATCGCGGTCGGCCGGAGCTTCGTGGACAACTTGATCCGCGCCCACATGGAGGGGAAGTCGGTGATGAGCGAAACCTGCATGGCCAAGTTCTGGGTGACGGAGATGGCAAAACGGGTAGCGGACCGCTGTCTGCAGATCTTCGGCGGCTATGGGTACTGCGCGGAATATCTCATCTCGAGGTTTTATGTCGATGCCCGCATTCAAACCATCTACGCGGGTACATCCGAGGTAATGAAGATGATCATCGCGCGCTTCATGGGCCTGTAGCGGGTAATTTCCTCAATTTTGAGGCGGGCCGCTCCGATAAACAAAGGGAATCCAACAATTCTCCGGAGTTGACCATGCTCAAGAAAATGCTCGCCGCAGCGTTCATAATCCTTCCCGTGGCGCTTTTTGCCCAGGCGGGACCGGGAAAAAAGGACGCGCCCGAACCGAAGGCAAAAGCATCGATTAGCACCAATATACCCGTGCAGGCGCAGTACAGCGAGAAATTCGAGGTTGAGCACTGCTATTTCAACAGGCGTATCGACCCGGGCGGGAAGGGAGAGCTGCTCGAGATAGAGCTTATACTTAAAAGCCGCTGGCAAGAGCCTATCGAGATGTACATCTTCACCATAGCGACATTCGAGAAAATTGAGAAAACCAAGTCGAGTTTCGAGATGCCGGTTCCCGAGCGCGAGCGCATTCGTAATTTCGTACCCTATCCGGACGATATCAAGAATTACGAGTATGACAATCCGGATGGTAAAGGCGCAACGGTACTGGTTAAATATCCGAAAAACCCGAAGGCCGGCGTCGATCCCTCGACGGGAAAACCCTACACTCTGAAGGACAGGCTGGTCGTTCGGGCCTATCACCTCAGTCCATACCGTGTAAATTATGTGTTTTTTAACAACGCCACTATCCTGATCTTCGATGGTGAGGGGAAGGCCATGTTCAGAAAGCTCTACGAAATCAAGGGCCGACGACGCTGAGAAAATAATCGGAATGTCGACTGATGGGGCCCCCCGAAGGGGGCCTTTTGCGTTAAATAGTGATTGACCCCGCCGGAAATGTGAAAAAGGCTTGTTATTCCATTAACGTACAGTATGGTAGTTCCGCTCGATTCACGAGCGGATTCCCCTTAATCGAGGAACGGATATGAGCTGCGTGGTGATCATAGGCACACAGTGGGGCGACGAGGGCAAGGCGAAGATGATCGATTACTTCTCCGCCGGGGCCGACATCATAGTGCGCTATCAGGGCGGCGCGAACGCCGGGCATACTGTCGTGGCCAACGGAGTGAAGCACGTCTTTCACCTGATCCCCTCGGGCATCCTTCATCCGGACAAGGTGTGCGTGATAGGAAACGGCGTTGTGCTCGATCCGGAACAGCTCGTAAAGGAAATCGATGCCATCGAGAAGCAGGGAATCGAGGTTGGGAGCCGTCTGTTCATATCGGACGCGGCGCACCTCATCCTTCCGTATCAGAAGCTGTTCGACGAACTGGTGGAGGAGTCGCGCGCGAATCGTATCGGCACGACAAAGCGCGGCATAGGCCCGGCGTATTCGGATAAGGCCCTGCGACTCGGAGTACGCGTGGGAGACATCCTGGATGACGCCTACCTTTCGGAACGGCTTGACTGCGGACTGTCGATGAAAAACCGCCAGCTGGAACAGATGTACGGACGCCAGCCCTTCGACAGCGGCGAGATCCTCGAGATGGTGCGCGGTTTCCGACAGCGCGTGAAGAAGAACATCATAAATACCCAGTATTACCTGCACCTCGCGGTCGAGGCCGGGAAGAAGATCCTCCTGGAGGGGGCCCAGGGTGTGGCGCTGGATATCGACCACGGGACCTATCCTTTCGTAACGTCGTCGAACACGACTATTGGCGGCGCGCTGACCGGCACGGGACTATCGCCCTTCAATATAGATAAAATCATCGGTATCACAAAAGCGTACGTAACGCGTGTCGGAGAAGGGCCGTTCCCGACGGAGGATGAGGGGGAGGATGGAGCACGCCTGCGTGAGAAGGGAGGGGAGTTCGGCTCGACCACGGGCAGGCCCCGCCGGTGCGGGTGGTTTGACATGGAGATCATGCGGTATTCAAAGCGCGTCAACGGGCTGACGAGCCTGGCGCTCACAAAGCTCGACGTGCTGAGCGGTTTTAAGAAGATCAAGGTCGCCGTCGCTTACGAGATCGACGGCAAACGGCTTGACCATTTCCCGTCATCCATGCATGAAAAAATCAGGCCGGTATACGAGGAGCTCGACGGGTGGCAGGAGGATATCGCCGCATGTCGTTCATTCGACGCGCTGCCGTCGAGGGCGAGGGAGTACGTAGACTTTATCAGGAAGACGCTCGATATTCCGATCTCGATAGTATCGGTGGGACCGGACCGTGAAAATACCTTCGTTCTCGAATAGACCGATCCGGTTGAAGAGACAGCGAGAGCGTGGTTTTTGATGGTTTTTTACCGCCAGTGTGCTAATTTTTATTTGACAGTATACCATGCATTTTACACCTTTAAGCCCTGCGTTTACGAGTCGCTAGCTCAGTCGGTAGAGCAACTGCCTTTTAAGCAGTGGGTCCGGAGTTCGATTCTCCGGCGACTCAAAGAAAATTGCGAAAAATTGTTGACCAATGTACGCAATTTTTTATAGTGCCTCAGCATTTGTCCCCGTCGTCTAGGGGTCTAGGACACCGGGTTTTCATCCCGGCAACAGGGGTTCGAATCCCCTCGGGGATGCGTAAAAATGGCGGCCATGGGCCGCCATTTTTGTTTTACCGCACTGTCAGCGCGTCACAACACCTCCATTATTGCCTCGGCCATGAGGCGGTAGCCTTCAACCGTCGGATGGACCATATCGAACTGTACCAGCGCGCGAAATTCTGCCCCTTCCGCGATCTTCTTCTTCCAGTATTCGTGTACGCGGGCGACCGGAAGACCGTTTTCGGCGCCGAGCTCCTCGATCGCGACGTAAAATGGTGCCGCGATCTCGTTGTCGCGGGATTCACCGAGATGTACGGACGTAACCAGAATAATCTCAGAGTCCGTATTTTCGCGAACGCGGTCGATTATGGACTGGAGGTTTCGCCTGTATCCGGCGACCGGGTGGCCGATGAACGCGTCGTTGAGCGCGAACTGTATGAGTACACAGTCGGGGTCCTCGTCGATCACGTCCTCTCGAACGCGCATGAGGCCTCCCTCGGCCGTATCGCCGGGAATGCCCCTGTTGATGAGACTGAATCCGGCCGCGGGGTAGCGGACCTTGAGCATTTCTTTAAGGAAAACGAGGTACCCCTTGTTGACCATCCACCCCTGTGTAAGTGAATCGCCCAGCGCGACGATGGTGGTATGGCTTCCCCTGGAAAGTTTTTCTATCGTCCTGACCGCTTTCATCGCATACTCCGGTGTGGTTGATGTTTGCTCGAACCCGGATGATGGGCGACGAACACGGTGCAGTCAAACGAAATTACGCCCCGCGGCCCGGGGCCTGCGGTACGGCATGACTGAAAGTCCGGCGGCCCCGGTATACCTTTGAATCAAGGCGGAACTCTATTCAGGGAATATGGTTGATTTTTCACGGCGGAGGGATAGCGTTTATCGAAATATACGGAGGCGAGCGCGGTATATAAGCGCCTTCGGGTAAGGGGGAAGACTGCATGAGGAACGTTCTGATTACCGGCGCAAGCGGCTTTATCGGCGGCCACCTGGTCGAGGCCAACCTCAAGAAAGGCAACCGCGTGCGCGCGATGGTATTGCCGGGTGATCCGGGGGCGGAAAGGCTATCGAAAAGGAAAGGCGTGCAGGTGGTGAACGGGGACGTTAGGGACTACGAGTCCGTCCGGCGCGCCTGCGCGGGGATGGATATCGTATTTCATTGCGCGGCCGTGGTGACCGACTGGGCGCCGAAGGCGCTATTCCGCGAGGTGACGGTAGGGGGGACCGAGAACATGTGCCGGGCCGCGCTGGCGGCGCAAGTGAGCCGTTTTGTAGACATGAGCACGAACGACGTTTTCGGTATCGACGAGAAGAATGTGATGAACGAGACATTCCCTTTGAGAA
>JAGODA010000112.1 GCA_017998475.1 Spirochaetota bacterium
ATTCGGACATGTCGAGCCGTATGAGGGCGTTCTCGTCCTCGAAGAGGAACTCCGCGAGCGCCCTGGCGAGCTCGGACTTTCCCACTCCCGTGGGGCCCAGAAAGATGAACGATCCGATCGGCCGTCTGCCGCTGCGAAGCCCGGTGCGGGAGCGCCGGATGGCCCGGCTTATCACCTTGATGGCGCCGTCCTGTCCTATGATCCGCCCGTGCAGTTCCTCCTCCATACGCAGAAGCCGCCGTGTTTCCGTTTCCTCGAGCCTCTCCAAGGGGATGCCCGTCCACTGTGTCACGATGTCCGCGATCTGCTCGGAATCCACCACGATGGCGTACTCGTTCGCCTTCCGCTGCCAGTCGCCGACCTTCTCCGTGAGGGTGTTCTTTTTCTCCCGGATCACGTCGCGGAGCGCGGCCGCCTCCTCGTAATCCTGTGACTTTACCAGCTCGTTTTTCCTGTCGTTGAGGTCGTTTATCTCTTCCTCGAGCCGCCTGATGCTGGCGGGCTTGTCGCAGTTCTCCAACCGCGCCTTGGACCCCGCTTCGTCGATAAGGTCGATCGCCTTGTCGGGAAGGAAGCGGTCGTGGATGTAGCGGCTCGCCAGGTGCACGGCCTTGTGGAGGGACTCGTCGGTGAACCGCACCATGTGGTGGGTCTCGTACCTCGCGCGCAGCCCCTTGAGAATTTCGATGGTCTCGTCGACGGTCGGCTCCTTGACCATTACGGTCTGGAATCGACGCTCGAGGGCTGCGTCCTTTTCGATATGCATCTTGTACTCGTTGAGGGTTGTCGCCCCGACGCACTGGAGCTCGCCGCGCGCGAGGGCGGGCTTCAGGATATTGGCCGCGTCGATCGCCCCCTCGGCGGCGCCCGCCCCTATGATGGTGTGCAGCTCGTCGATGAAGATGATGACGTTCTCCGAGCCCCGTATCTCCTTCATGATGCGCTTGAGGCGCTCCTCGAACTCGCCGCGGTACTTGGTGCCCGCAACGACCGCCGCGATATCGAGCGCCAGGACGCGTTTGTTCTGCAAAGGCTCGGGGACCTGGCGGGCCACGATGCGCTGGGCGAGCCCTTCGACAATGGCGGTCTTGCCTACGCCCGCCTCGCCTATAAGCACGGGATTGTTCTTGGTCTTCCTCGAAAGGATGCGGATGACGCGTTCGATCTCCCCTGCCCTTCCGACGACCGGGTCGAGCCGGTCCTCCGTCGCGAGCTGGGTGAGGTTCTGGGCAAACTCGTCGAGCGTGGGGGTCTTCGATTTTTCCGGAATCTTTTCGCCGGTCACCGACACCGACTGAATGCCGAGCATCTTGAGTATCTCGGCGCGCAGCACACCGTATTCGATTCCTGATTTAACCAGGTCGTCGATCCCGGCGCAGGTGCCGTCCTTGAAAATCGCCATCAGAAGGTGCTCGGTGCCGATATAGTTGTTTTTGAGCCTTCGGGCCTCCTCGCGGGCGGTTTCGATTATCTTGTTGTAGCGCGAGCTTATAGGAACATTGCCGAGGATGATGGTGGTGCCGGATTTGCGGATCGACTGTTCTATGTTTTTCCTGAGCATGTCGAAATTGACGCCCAGGCTTTTCAAAATCCTCGCCGCGACCGAGTCGTCGTCTTTTAAAAGCGCGAGGAAGATGTGCTCCGGCCCCAGCGAGTCGGAGTTAAGACGCCGCCCCTCTGACTGGGCGTACACCTCGAGGACCTTTTTCGATCGTTTCGTGAAATCGTACATTGCCTTTGACCCCGCCTACCTGAACCGTCCTCTCAGAAAGTCGGCCCGGTAGCTGTCGCACTCGAAGGCGCTGCCGAAAAGCCTGCTTGCGCTCTTTTGAAGATGCGACCACTGCACGGTTACCATTAAATCATTTATTCCGTGCAAATCAATATTTTTTATGATCGATAAAATGACACCGAGGCGGATATTCGACAGGTGCTCCATCGCGTCGGGATAGCTCAGTATGCGGGAGTGAGCCAGCACCCCGAACGAGCGCCATATCCTGTCCTCCAGCTGGCGCGCGTACTGCGCAAGATAATCGTCCCGCGCCTCGTTCTCCATGTCGATGACCATTGCGGCCACCTCGTCGAGTTCCTCCAGGATGTCCACCTCGGATTTTCCGAGCGAAACGCGGTTGGATATCTGATACATGCAGGCCACCGTCTTTCCGCCGTCCCCCGCGGAGCCGCGCATCTCGGCCCCGTAGTCGCGCACCACCCTGGTGACATCGGCTATGGAACGCATGAAGGTGAGCGTGGGCAGGTGCATGAGCGCGGAAACCCGAAGGCCCGTGCCGAGGTTCGAGGGGCAGGCGGTCAGGTAGCCGTAATCGTCGGAATATGCGTACGCCGCCAGGCGGTTCAGCTCGTCGTCCAGCCGGTCCGCCAGTCTGAAGGTCTCCATCACCTGAAAGCCCGGATTGATGACCTGGATCCGGAAATGGTCCTCCTCGTTGACCATTACCACGAAATTCTGTTTGTCACCGAGAATCACCGAGCAGTCGGGTGCCGCCTCCATTTCGCCGGTGATGATGTTTCTCTCGCGAAGGAACCGCTTGTCGTCGGGATCGAGACCGTCGAGCTTCAGGAGTCTGGCTCCGTCGTGAAACGATGTATCGGCCGCGAAACGCTCGGCCACCGAATTGACGAGACGGAGATCGCCCTCCTCCTGCCTGCGGGGAAAGCTTACCGCGGCGAGATTTCTGGCCAGGCGGACCCGGGTCGACAGCACCACGTCTCCGCTGGGCCCCTGCCCCGCCCAGAACCCCGGTTTCTCGAAAAGTTCCTCGAACATACCCGCCCTCCGCTATTCGGCGGCTTCACCGCGGCGGATCTGGTCCCTTAAAACGGCCGCCTCCTCGTAGCGTTCCTCTTCGACAGCCTGCGCCAGTTTTCTCTTGAGATCGGCTATCGCGTCGGTTTTTTCGGCGACCTTGATGTTTTTATCGGGGAGGACCCTCACCGGGGCCTTCATCTCTATATAATTGAGAGGCATTTTGCCGACGTGCCGTTTCTCACCATGGTAGCTCGCCACCACCGGATCGAGAGACGAACGCAGGTAACGGTAGCATTCCGGACAGCCGAGCTTGCCGGTTTTCTTGTAATCGAGAAATGTGTAGCCGCACCCGCGGCAGCGATTGGCGTCGACGAGATCCCCGGCCTCCTCAACTTCCAGGAAAGAAAGCATGTCGGGCACGGTCAGGTTGAAATTGGCGAGCTTCGAATTGAGCCCGATCTCCCGCGCGCACGTTTCGCACAGATGCACCTCGGATTTGACGTTTTTGATTATTTCCGTTAGATGCACCGTGGCTTCGTTATGTTTGCACTTTTCGCAGTACATGCGGTCTCTCCGGCGGACTCCCGGGTGATCGGAACAGTCCGCTCTACGAATAAGTGTATACCAGTTCGATAATCTTGTCCACCAAAAATATTGGAGAGCGCGGCATCCCCGCGGTTACATCGAAAAGAGCGTTTCACTGGTACCGGGCGCGCGGCGTCCGCCCGTCAACGTGTGGTAACGATGAAGATTTATTGACTTTTTGCCCCGTTTTCTCCATTCTTTGCCGATAATTAGCCCGGACGGCAACGAGAGCGCTTCTCACACGGCCGGCACGCGTGACACCGCCCCCGCACTGGTGCGGAAAACCGCGCCGGTACATGAACATCGGGGCCTGTACAAGGAGATCTCTACATGGGAATAGTGCTGATCCGCTGGTGCGTCATAACGACCGGAATCTGTATCGCCTCGTACCTCCTGCCCGGATTTTCCGTCAGCTCTGTCGCGATGATGATAATCGGCGCGGCGGTGCTCGGACTTCTCAACGTCACGCTGAAGCCCCTGCTCATCCTCTTCACCCTTCCCCTCAACATACTGACGCTCGGGCTTTTCACGCTGGTCATTAACGGAATAATCATATATATAACCGGCGGGCTCATCAAAGGCTGGCATATCGAGTCCTTCTGGACCGCCCTGGGGGCGTCGCTCATCATAAGCGGCATCTCACTGGCGGCCAACGCCCTGCTCAAGTATGAACGATAATCGATGTTTTTTCAAAAGCGAAAACAGCCCCCGCGGGCACATTTCGTATCCATAGGCGCGGGAGAGAACCAGGTCCCGCTCATCGCGGAAGCGGTGCGTCTCGGATATCATGTGATCACCATCGACAGGAATCCACTCGCTCCGGGCGGCAGCCTGGGCAATCTGAAAATCATCGAATCCGTCGAGAACCATACGGAGATATTCCGCCACCTGCAGGAACCCCTCATCTATGGTGATATTGCCGGAGTTCTCACCAAATCCTACGGGAACGCGGTCAGAACCGCGTGCTATATCGCCGAGCGGATCGGAAGACCGCTCGTACCCTTCAGCCGGGTTGATGATTTCATAAACAAGAAGAGGATGAAGGCGGTACTTTCCCGGGCGGGCGTCAATACCCCGGAATTCCTCGCAATCGAACAGGGCTCACCGCGAAGGAAAGCCTCCCGGCTCGGATTCCCTCTGGTGGTGAAGCCTGTCACAGGGCACGCGAAGAAGGACGTTCGGCTTGTCGCCAACCAGCGCGAGCTCGACGCCGCGCTTTCAGGCAAAAAAGGAAAGGGAAACAGGTTCATCATCGAGCGGTATTCCGAGGGCAGCGAGCTTATCGCCGCGGGTATCGTCTTCCGGGGCACCTTCCACCTCGCCTCGCTCTCGGACAAAACGCTTTCGCCCGCGCCCTATTTCGTCGACATCATGCACTCGTCGCCCTCCCGTTTCGAACATCTCCACGATCGGATAACGGCCATGGGACAGCGCATCGCCGAAGAGTTCGAGGTCAATGTCTCTCCGCTCATCATGGAGATCATAGTGGGCGCCGACGACGAGCTCAGTCTGATCGAGGCCGTGCCCGAGTTCGGCGGCGAGTTCATCCCGGAGATGCTCATTCCGGAAAGCACCGGATACCGGTTCATCCGCGAAACCATCCGGGCGGCGACCAATACGAATTTCACGCCGCCTTCCTTCCATGCGAAAAGAGCCGTCGTGGTGCGCTACATCACGGGCATAAACGGCAGGCTTCTGTCGTTCAACCGAAGTCCGCGGAGGGTCCCGGGGCTCGTGGCCTGGAAGATGTTCATGCGGGAGGGCGCCGAACTGCCCGGGACAGCGACCACGAACCATGACCGCCTGGGGGTCGTGATTACGCGCGGCAGGAGCCATCAGGCGGCGCTTGACGCGGCCGAGCGCGCGATCGCGGAGCTCAACATCCAGGTGGAGGAGTGACGGATTCATGAATTCGGAACGCGCGTGGGAACACCATTACACGAGGGACAGGTCCGTACTCCGCTACCCGGATGAAAACCTCGTTCGCATGCTTGCGCCGCTCCTCAAGGGAAGCGATGCCGGAACGCTGAGCGCGATAGACCTGGGCTGCGGCACCGGCCGCCATGTGGGCCTGCTTATTGAGATGGGACTCGAATGCCGCGCGGGATTTGACACCAGTTTCAACGCGCTGTCCCTATGCGCGCGACTCTACGACGCTCCGTTCGTCCAGGCGGACGCGCGGGCGATACCCCTTAAATCCGGAACGATCGACATCGTCGTGGCGTGGGGATCGCTGCACTATACCATAAAGGAAGACCTGGCCCCCATGCTCGCGGAGATACGCCGGGTGCTGTCGGCCGGGGGCACACTCCTCGGCACCCTGCGCAATTCGAGGGACACATATCTGAAAAAAGGCCGGCATCTCGGAAACGATGTATGGCGAACAGGGCTGGACGACATAGAAAGCTCCACCGTGGCCTTCTACTCCGAGGACGAGCTGTGCGCGGCCCTTTCACCCTTCGCTTCATTCCGGTACGGTTTCATGGAGCGCAGCCCCCTGGGACGACCCGATTCGATCATTTCCCACTGGTACTTTCAGGCCGTTAAATGAGCGCCGGCTCCAACGATCACGCCGTATACGAACCGCGTCTCCCGGCCTGTCCGCTCTGCGGAAGCGGCGGCATCGCCCGATTGTATGAGATTACCCGCTATGCGCCGCCCTTCCGCGTCGATCGGTGCGAATCATGCGGATTCATGTTCATGAATCCGCGGTTTAACGAGCGGACCGTACGCTCGCTGTACGACGAGGACTACTACCGCGGCACGGCCGAGTACTCGTACATCGACGAGCGTGACTCCGAACGGTACGCGCGCCATGTGTGGGACGCGCGGCTTGGGGTGATCGGACGGTATGCCGCGGGCGGCAACTTCCTCGATGTGGGTGCGGCGTTCGGCGGATTCATGAACGCCGCATCGACCCGGTATTCCACATACGGGATCGAGCCCTCGGAGTACTCCGGCAATGAGGCGAGGAAGCGTTTCGGCGGCGACCGCGTCCATGTCGGTACGCTCGAAAACCATCCATTTGAAAGCGGGTTCTTCTCGGCGATCACGATGATAGAAGTCATCGAGCACCTGGCGGACCCGGCCGGGGCGGTGCGCGAGTGTTTCCGCCTGCTCCGCGACGGCGGCGTTCTCGTCGTGCAGACCGCGAACATGGCCGGCCTTCAGGCCCGGTCGCAGGGCGAGCGATATGCCTATTTCATGCCGGGTCATCTATCGTACTTCACCCGAAGAAATCTTACGGGCCTGCTCGCGGACTCCGGCTTTTCGCGCATAGACGCCTATCTTCCCGTGGAGTTCGGCCTGCTTCCGAAACTGTTGAAATCGCGCTCAGCCTTCACATCGATTGCCGACTATCGGCGGTGGTTACGCATCGCCTGGTATCATTATACGAGCAAGCTGCGTTTCGGCGATTTCGCCCTCACCAGCTCCATGGTGCTCTACGCGGTCAAATAATCGAAATAGTGTTGACTTTTGTAACTGAATGGCGTTCAGTTTGTCCGGCGGCCGGGGTTCGCGTCGGCATTACGCGCGTCTCCGGTCTTCATCGCGTTATTTTTACGGGAATTGCCCCTGTTCCGGCCATCGCCGCAGGCATGGGATGCGCGGTTGTTTACGGGACGAACGGCAATTTATCATCATTCGCCAAGAGGAGAAACAGGTATGAAAAAATGTCTGGTAGTATGTCTGGCGTTTGTAATGGCGCTGGCCTTCCTCCCGCTCGACGCGCAGGCGGCGAAGCTGAGCGAGGACACGCTGGCCAAGAAGAAGGAGGGCTGGTATCCGACGGGACTTCCGCTGGTGAACTTTTCCAGCGACGACGGATTCGGCTACGGCGCGCGCGTCTACATGTATTACAACGGCTCGAAGGACGATCCCTATTTCGACAGCACTCCGTATTTCATGCAGCTTTACGCGCAGTATTACGCCACGACCAACGGCGTAAATTATCACGAGCTTAATCTCGACATGCCGTATATCGCCGGAAGCAAGTTCCGTATCAAATCGGCCCTGGTCCTCAACCGCGACAGGAACGCCAACTACTTCGGACGGGGGGCCGACGCCGCCCAGCAGAAAATATTGAATCCCCAGGACGGTACCACGACGTACAGCAATTACTCGGATTACCAGGAATTCATCGACGACAATAAAGAGTACATGAAGTTTTACAAGTACGACATCAATAAGCCCAAAGCCTACTTCTATCTGTTCAGCAACGTCACCGAGGAGCTCAAACTCATGATCGGTGGCGAGTTCAAGAGGATTGGCATTCACAGCTGGGTTGGAGAGGACGGCAAGGAAGTGGACAATGTTGCCCAGAATCCGACGCTCCTCGATCTTGAGCGCCCCCTCGGCATGGATGGCGGATGGACGAATTACGCGCGCGCCGGCATAGGCTATGATACGCGCGACTTCGAGCCCGATCCCAAGAAGGGCTATTACCTCGACTACTGCTTCGAGATCTCGGACGGGGCGATAGGCTCCGAGTACGATTTCACCAAGCACAATGCACAGGCCATGCTCTTCCTGAGCCCGATCAATCCTCTCACCTTCGCCTTCAGGGTCGGCTACACGACCGCCGCGAACGACATCCCGTTCTACGAGCAGGACTGGTTCGGTTTCGCGCTCGAGCGCAGGCAGGGTCTCGGCGGCAACCGTACGCTGCTGGGCTACAAGAAGGGCCGTTTCGCCGGCAAGACCATGACCGTCGGCAACGCCGAAGTGCGCTGGCAATTCGGTGAGGTTACGGGCGCCGGACAGCGCTTCGGCTTCAAACTGATCGGTCTGGCCGCGGCCGGTAACGTTTACGACGAGGCCGCCGATCCCGTTTCCGATCCGCGCTTCGACGAGTACTTCACCACCTTCGGCGGCGGCTTTGGCATAGCGTGGAACCTCAATACGATCGTCCACTTCCTCTACGGCGTCAGCAAGGAGGACACGGGGATTTCGATCGACTTCAACTATACGTTCTGATCCGGTATAGCATGACAATAAAAGAGGCGCCCGACCGGCGCCTCTTTTATTGCCTGCACATTGATGCTTCTACAACTCCGCCATCGCCTTTCGGATATGCCCGATTATTTCGCCCGCCCTGAGCACCATGACGCCCGAGGCCGCCACCGCCAGGTCGGCCGAGCGCCCGTGCAGGTATGCGCCGATACCGGCCGCGTCGAGCGGGGCCGTACCGCGCAGGAGGAGCGAGCCGACGATGCCCGACAGCACGTCGCCGCTTCCCGCCGTGGCGAGCGCCGGGTTGCCTGTGGTATTGACGAGGAGGCGGCGGCCGTCCGCGGCGATGGATGCCGGTCCCTTGAGAAGCGCCACCGCACCGGTCCGCGAGGCGAGGCGCGCGGCCGCAGCTATCCGGTTGCCCTTTATACCATCGACCGTCTCGCCGAGGAGGCGCGAGGCCTCGCCGAAATGAGGGGTCAGAACGAACGCGACGCCTTCGGGCAGGGTCGAACGGCCGAGGAATTCGGAAAGATGATACAGTCCGTCGCCGTCGATGAGCGCGCGCCGTATGCCGCTTTCGGGAAGCGCCGCTATCACCGCGTCGAATACCGCCCGTGAGAGCTCGCTTCGCCCCATCCCCGGCCCCATGACGAGCGCGTCGTACCGGCGGCCGCCGGAGAAGAATTCGCGCACGCTTTTTCCCGCGCCGGCGACGCCTTCTGAAAGGCGGATCGGCCGCGTCATGAGCTCGGGAATTTTTCCCGCTATCACCGGGCGCGCCGTCTCCGTAGTGAGCACTGTCGCGAGGCCCACGCCTGTCTCGAAGGCGGCCATGGCGCCGAGCATGATGGCGCCCTCCATGCAATCGAAACCGCCGACGAAGAGCAGATGGCCCGCCTCGCCCTTGTGGGTGTCCGCCCCGCGCCCGGGTGTAAAGCGCGCGCGGACGTATCCGGTATCGACGAGATCGGCGGCCAGTTCGTCGTTTTCCAGAAGCCGGCGCGGAAACCCAATGTCCGCAA
>JAGODA010000113.1 GCA_017998475.1 Spirochaetota bacterium
ATATAAGAGTTTGTCAGGATGCTGAATGCACGAGGGTGATAGCCGGAAGCCGGGAGTCGCTGGATGCCTTTATGGAGCGGCTGGCCTGGATTTGATACCGCGATGTAAGGTTTAATTCACGGGGGGCTCCGAAGGCGCGGATTCGAATCCGTGCCTTCGGAGCCCCCCGTGCCATTGAGTTAAATAAGTATATACGCCTGCAGATACACGCCCCAGAAGATTTCCAGACGAGAAGATTCCACATTATACTTTTCACCTGAATAAAGTTGTGTATCAACACCATCCCATTCGGAATAGGCCCACATATCCCGTTTCAGTTTCACCTTCGCCATAGAATACGAATAGTAATACGTGTAGTCGATGCCTCCCTCCACCTTCACGTGTTTGAGGTCATACCCCAGGCAGAGATGCCCGCGTCCGGTGGCGGTGAAGTTGAAGGGGTATTTAGGACGCGCGCTGAGATAACGGTTTTCGAAGCGGTGGAAGCCGAGCACGCCCGGCGCGTAGAAGTCCATGTAGATGTCCGACATCCACTGGTAGTGCATGTTCAGGCCGAACGAGGCGCTGTAGATGTGATACCGCGTCTGCATCACCGCCAGGTAGGTGGTATCGATCGACGGGTTGTCAGCCAGCTCAAGACTCAGCCTCTGCGGCGCGCTGAAGGTCATGTAGCGGGCACCGATGTCATAACTCATCGAAAGCCCCCGTCGGCGCTTCTCGCCCATGGGCACCGAGAGGACCATTTCGTATTCCTTGACGATCGACGACCAGGGAACCTCCTGACCCGGGTCGAGATCATCTCCGGCTCCGTCCGCGGGATAATACCAGACCGGAAGTTTTCCTGGTACACCATCACCGCGCTCCATCCCCAGAGACTTGAGCGTCCCCTGAAATTTGCGAAACGCCACGTTCGCCTTGAGCTCGTACCCGCCGATCGCGATCCCGGAGAAGAAGCGCATGTAGCGCGCGAGCGGGTCCCTCTGCTCCTCGGCCGACTGCTCTTCCGTGATATCGCCAAGGTCCGTGAAGCGCGTTGTAAGGTACTCGATACCGGCGTTGATGAGCCAGAGGTCGGCCTTCACGTAGAATTTCTTCATTTTATACGGGTCGACCTTCTGTTCCACCACCTTATCGTCGCCGAATTCTACAAGGCCGCTCAGATTGTTCCAGTAGTAATAGCCAAGACCTGCATACGCGGTGATAAAAGGGTCGTAAGGCTTTTCGGCGTATTTCGCCGACAGGGAATTCGGATCGGGAGTATACTCCTGCGCTTGCGCGGGCGGCGCGAGCGCGAGTACGGCCGTAACGGCCGCGGCAATGATGGCAGATCTCACCGGCGTCCTCCTTTCTATGTGTGCTGATCGGAAACGGGCGAACGTGCCTGAAGCACGGATATGTATCCGCGCCTCAGGCTCACTCACTGCTGCTGGCTATCCGAAATACGGTCAAATGTCAAGAACTTATGCCATCGGGAACCGCGGGCGGGCGCGATATCGGCTTGACTTCCCCGGTCGCGGGGCCATGCTGATCTCCCGAGAGACCCGACAGAGATAGCATCATGGCGATCCTCGCGATCAGGGCGGCGCCCTGTCTCCTCATGCCGCGGGGCGGGGTTGCCTTGATCCTGGCATCGTGTTGGCCGTGATTCGAGATTTTACGCAAAAGACCGTTTAAATCGAGGGACCGGACATGAAACGCGCAATGGCGCTTGTACTACCCATCATCCTCGCCGCTGGCATCATCGCACTCACTCTCCGCCGTGTTCAGGCCGAACAGGGTTTTCTGCCGTTATACGTCACCGTACTGCACGCGGCGATGGCGGTATTATATCTGCTGTGGATGCTCGCCGAGACGCGTATCTCGACGAGCGACGCCGTAGAGAAGGGGCTCTCCTCTGATCGCTGGACGCGCGAGCTCTACGCGTTCGGACAGGCCGCGACCGTATTTTCCGCGCTGTGGTTCGATCCCGCCTGGCCCGATCCGGGGATGCACCATGCTATCGGAATGTCGCTTTTCCTCGGCGGGATCGGTTTCAGGCTGCGGGCGGTCTCATCGCTCGGGAGGCACTACTCGCATATCGTGCGGCGCGTCGAGGGGCACCGCGTCATCGACTCGGGGCCGTATCGCTTCGTGCGCCACCCGGCCTATGCCGGCATGATCGCCGCGCATCTGGGCGTCGTCGTGTATTATTCGAGCGCGCCCGCCCTCTGTTTCCTTGTGCTGGCGCTGGTCCCCTCGATCATACTGAGGATCCGCGTCGAGGAGCGCATGCTCTTCGAAATCGATGGGTACGACGCGTACGCCGCGGGGCGCAATCGGCTCGTGCCGGGCGTATGGTGATTCCCGGACGGGCCCTCAGCCCTTTTTGGCAAGCATCTCCTCGGCGATGCGTACGTCGTACTCCTCCATCATCCGCTTCATCCACGCGTCCCTGCCGATAAGCCGCTTCTGCATCCGCAAGCCCTTCTCGATGTCCTCCTTTACGTCCGCGAACGGAAGCGGGCGCCGCTCCTTTTTACCGTTCACCGAAACGATGGAATAATAGCGCGAGGCCTTGAAGGTGTCGTACTCCTTGCGCACCTCCGCCGGCGTGACACCGATGTTCCCGCCGCTGGCGTATTCGATGTAATCGCCCGCCAGGTAGGTCTCTCGCGCTTCGGCGATGCGTTTGAGATATTCAGGGTCGCGGTCGAGGCCCCTGCGCGCCGCCTCCGCCACGAGGAGCGTGTCGCTGAAGTATTCGCGCGCGATCGTTTCCCTTGAAGCCGCGTCGCCCGCCGCCGGTCCTTCGCTCATTATCCCGCGCATCTTTGCGACACGGGCGGTCAGATCGCCGGCCGTAAAGGTGACATCACCGGCGGTGAAGACCACAGCCGCCGGATTCCCCGAACGCAGCGCCTGTTCACTGAACACCGCCCCGCCCTTTTCCATCAAATCACGCACAAAGCCGCTTTTTAAACGAACGTTCAACAGCTCCTTGAGGTGCGCGCGCTGGCCGTCATCATGAATGATCTTTTCGATATTTTTGGGGGTGATGTCCGCCTCGTCCTCCACCTGTATGACGCACACGGACTTGAGGTCCGGCAGGTAGACCGGTTCCTTTGTATATTCTCCTTTTTTCAGCGCGAAGGCGGCTTCCGCGTAGGCCGGCGGCATCTGCGAGCGGATGAGATACCCGATATCCCCGCCCTGGTTCCTGCTGGGATGCATGGAGTACTTAGCCACGATATCCTGGAACTTCGCCCCGCTGTTAAGCTCGGCGATCGTCTCCTTCGCCTTCGCCGTCGCCTTCGGAGCGTCCGAGGCGGCTTCCACCGGAAGCAGTATCTGGCGTATTTTAAGAGCCTTTTCGTTATAGCCCTTTTCTTTCAGGACCTGCTCCATAAGATAAATCGCCAGATAACGCCGCTCGATATCGGTGATGAGAAAGGTGAAGCGTTCGCTCCTCTCGTGGTTCACGCGCCTGGCCTCGAGGAGGGCTATTCTGTTTATCGCCAGCATCTGCAGCTCGCCAATCATCATTTCATGATTTTTGGTCGACTCCTCGCCGGCCAGGCCCCTGTCTTTCAGCCACCTGACGAACTCCCCGCGGGTCACTCCGCCGCCCTTGTAGGTAAGGATAATATCGCCGTCCCGTTTACACGACATTGTCAGTGCCGTGAGGATAAGAGCGACCACTGTAATCTTTTTCATGTCTGACCCGCCATATATAATGTAAATAATACACGGTGATAACATGGTATCCGCGGCTTAAGTGCCCGCCTGTATCGCCGTAATTCGCGGAATGTAGTATGTCTACAACAGGGCCGTCAAACCATTTTTCATTCCCGAATATCCCGACCGGACCCCGGTCCATAAAACTCCGGGATGATCATATCGGCTTGCTTCCTTACAAATTCCCTGGAATACACCCCGGTGGGGGCACCCTCCATCGGACTGAAGACCATTCATATTTTGAATCTATCATAAATACTGATTGACACTCATATGTTGTATGTTGACACTTTACGTCATCGCACCCGCCGCCGGAGCCGGGCGGGTCCTGCGCAAAATAAATCGAGGAGGAGCACGTATGAAGAAGTTTTGCAAGCTGCTCGCGGTCTGCATTGTCCTTGTGTTCGCGAGCACGGTATACGGCGCCGTCTACGTACCGACGCGCATCAACGGACTGAAGGGCGACATCGTCCTTTCGCCCAACGGAACCGGCCCGCTGAGCGGCCTTTTCCAGGTTCTGAATTGCTACTGGAGCCATTCGGGAATGCTCGTCAACGACGGGTACAATATCCGCCACAACACCATGGATTTCCCCGATTACAACAAGAACTGGATCGGATGCCCGACATCATTGAAATCGGATCCTCTCAGCAACGGCAATCCGGGAATGCTCACGGAGGACATCAACACCACCTATAACAGCACTCATTATTTCACCGCGGCCGGCGGCGTGCTCCTCAGGCCAACCGCGGCGCTCGAGTCGAGCTATCGCCCCGCGCTCAATGCCGTGGCCGACAAGATGGCCTACATGGACGCCTACTATCGTCCGTACTGCTATGTCCACTTTTTCCAGATGGACGACAGTAACATCAGGGTCAAGGGAAGAGGCGGCGCGTGTTCCGGAACGAACTGGTTCGCGAACTATTTCTCCGGAAAAACCATGAACCTCCCCTCCTATGGTTCGCAGATCATCTATGAAGCGGCAGTCCAGCTCTATAACGGCGTCTACAACGCCGCTCTCGAGGAGCTGGGCTGGTGCGGAAGGCTGTTCTGCGGAAAGGGATGCGCGGAAAAGATGGCCAACCAGGTCGTCAACACCTTCGGTTTCGACAGGGCCACGGACACATCGAGCTACTGGCGCACAAGGCTCAACGGGCCCGATGGATACGTAACATCGGTTAATCCCTCACCGGACAACCTGCTCATGAGCAACTACCAGAATCCTGTGGGTTATTACACCGGAATGCAGACGGCAAGTTCGTCCTATTACGGCGCCGTTGAAGGGCTGATGTTCATTGATGGCTATTACCGCTAACTAATGGTGTTATGCCTCACCGGAAACCGGCCCACGGGCCGACCGATACGGACGCCCCCGCCTTCACGCGGGGGCGTTTCTTCATGCTAATGTCATGCGCGAAATATCCGCCGATACCCCTCGGATGAAGACACAAACCCACACACCCCTTCCACATGGTCGAGACAGATCATATGAACCGCTATTCTCCGTTTCATATATCCTAGACAGCGCATACATGAATGTCGTCCTGATTCCATACTGAGCGGCTGCTCATTTTTTTGAGACATAACCGGGAATATACTTGACTAATATAATTATATGTTGACATATTACGCCTTTATCCCCTGCCGCACCCCTGGCGAACGGTCACGGCAGCCGGATACAATCAAAAATAAAAAAGGAGGAGGTATGAGGAAGTTCTACAAGCTGCTCGCGGTCTGCATCATCCTCGTGTTCGCGAGCACGGTATACGGCGCCGTCTATGTGCCGACGCGCATCAACGGGCTAAAGGGCGACATCGTCCTTTCGCCGAGCAGCTCAGGCAGCTTTCTGAGCGGTCTGTTTCAGGTTCTCCATTGCTACTGGAGTCACTCCGGGATGCTTGTCAACGACGGGTACAATATCCGTCACAACACCATGGATGAACCCGCCTACAATAAGACCTGGATAGGATGTCCGACGACGCTGAAATCCGATCCGCTCAGCAATGGTACTCCGGGCATGCTGACGGAGGACATCAACACGACGTACAACTCGACGCATAACTTCACCGCGTCCGGTGGCGTTATACTGAAGCCCACCGCGGCACTCGAAGCGACCTACAGGCCCCTTCTTAACGCTGTCGCGAACAAGATGGCGTACATGGACGCCTACTATCGCCCCTATGCATACGCCTATTTCTGGCAGATGGACGACAGCAACGTCAGGGTGAAGGGGCGCGGCGGACACTGCTCGGGCACCAACTGGTTCGCGAACTATTTCTCCGGCAAACAGATGAACCTGCCCCTGCACAGCTCCCAAACCGTGTACGATGCCGCCCTTCAGCTCTATAACGGCGTGTACAACGCGGTCCTCGAGGAACTGGGCTGGTGCGGAAAGCTCTTCTGCGGCACCGGATGCGCGGACAAGATGGCCAACCAGGTTTGTAACACCTTCGGTTTCGACCGGGCAACCGACACCACGAATTACTGGCGCTCCCGGCTCAACGGACCGACAGGGTATGTAACATCCGTCGCTCCGGCGCCGGACAATCTTCTCATGTCGAACTACACAAACCCGCTGGGATACAATCCCGGTGCGAACACCGCGGATTCGTCGTACTACGGAGCGGTGGAAACGCTGCAGTTCATCGACGGCTACTACCAGTAAGGTTTGCGTAAACCGTATACCGGGAACCATCGATATTACCTTATTTATCAAATGCCTTTCGCTTCCCGCGAGAGGCATTTTCTTGTTCACGCGCTCCTGGACATGTATTTATACGCTTGCATGCACGGAGCACGAAGTATTAATTTTCACTATGACAATTGAAATCCATGAACAGTTATTTTTTATTTTCATGCCGCCGAAAATCAGACAGCATAACGCAACCGGCTTGTCGCGAATCACCGCACGGCGTCCCGGCTCGGAATTTTTTCCCGATTCCGCCTGTTACCTGCTTGACTTGATTTGAATATGTGTTTACATACAAGTTGAGTACAGCCCGTCGCCGCTCCTCCCGACGGACGCGGCGGGAATGGGGACGCATAAAACACACTAAAGGAGGAGGTATGAGGAAGTTCTACAAATTGCTCGCTATCTGCATCATCCTCGTGTTCGCGAGCACGGTATACGGCGCCGTCTACGTACCGACGAGGATAAACGGCCTCAAGGGCGACATAGTGCTGTCGCCGAACGGGTCGGGGCCGCTGAGCGGTCTTTTCCAGGTTCTGCATTCATACTGGAGCCACTCGGGAATGCTGGTAAACGACGGATACAACATCCGCCACAACACCATGGATTTCCCGGCGTACAACAAGACCTGGATCGGATGCCCGACTTCGCTCAAGTCCGACCCGCTGAGCAACGGCGTACCCGGGATGCTCACGGAGACAATCAACAACGCGTATAACGTGACCCACAACTTCACCGCCGGCGGCGGGGTGGTGTTGAAGCCCACCGCGGCCCTCGAGGCGTCGTACAGGCCGCTCCTCAACGCGGTCGCCAACAAGATGGCGTACATGGACGCCTACTATCGTCCCTACGGATATGCCAACTTCTTCCAGATGGACGACAGCAACGTAAGGGTAAAGGGACGCGGCGGCCACTGCTCTGGAACCAACTGGTTCGCCAACTATTTCTCCGGCAAGACGATGGCACTGCCGTACCACAGCTCTCAGACCGTGTACGACGCGGCCGTTCAGCTCTATAACGGAGTTCGCAACGCCGCTCTCGACGAGCTCGGCTGGTGCGGAAAGCTTTTCTGCGGAAGCGGATGCGCCGATAAGATGGCCAACCAGGTCGTCAACACCTTCGGTTTCGACAGGGCCACGGACACATCGAGCTACTGGCGTTCCAGGCTCAATGGACCGACGGGATACGTGACAACCGTCGCCCCGGCTCCCGACAACCTGCTTATGGCCAGTTATCGCAACCCGGCCGGTTATTACCCCGGAGTCCAGACGGCCAGTTCTTCGTATTACGGCGCGGTCGAGGGTCTCATGTTCATCGACGGCTACTACAAGTAAGGCGTCGTTGAGTATCATGACACGAAGACACACTTCGTAACGGCATGGCGGTCTTCCGTCGTCCGACGGGGGGCCGCCCTTCCTTTTTCCCGGACCCGTCACACCGGTCTCGCGGGAAAATTCCTCACATGGAGAGTTCGGCATGGATTTCATTAAAAAACATAAATGGACGCTGCTCGCGGCCGGTTCGGTGCTGCTTATAGGCCTCATACTGGTACTGCGCGGAGGCGGCGAAAAGGAAAGCGCCCTGGCGGACAAGGACCCGGCATCGGCGATGAATTTTTACATGAACCTGTTCTCCTCGTCCGATGGAAAATCCGACATCGATCCCTCAAAGGTCGACACCTTCGAGGTCGAGCGCAGAAATTTCATCAGAAAAGTCCATCTCGAGAAGGAAACCGTGTGCGCCGGCGACGATTTCGAGGTCAGGGTCGACGCCCGCGATCCCGACGGTCGCGAGAAAGACCTCATCTTCAAGGTCGCTGAGAAAGTCGGCAATCCGGTTATTTTAAAATATTATGGCGAGGGGACTCACGACATCGTGGTGACTGTCCGTGACTATACCCGTATCGACACCAAGACCGTCACCGTAAACGTCGTCAACTGCCCCGACAGACCTCTCGTTTTCATGAAGGCGACACCCCACCCTATGCGCCCCGAGGAGGGTGAGTTCGAGGTGGTCAAGATGGAGGGTTTCACCGGGAAAACCTCGTACCTCTGGGATTTCGGGGATGGCACGACGAAGAAGACAGAGACAGGCTACGCCACGCACAATTATTTCGCCCGCGACCAGAAACGCTTCCATTCGACTTTCACGGTCAAGGTCACGGTCACCGACGAGAAAAATACCAGCGCCACCGCGCGCGCGACCATAGACTTTCCGAACGTACAGTGGATTTCCTCCCAGATGGGCGCCGCGACCATTCCCATCTCCTACAACCGTTTCCCGGTGAACAGGGACGGCGCCTACACCGTCGACGTAAACATGAAGAATATACACAGCGAATCGCTTTCTTTCGGCGATGCCGAGGTTGAGTACGTTTCCTGTGACAGCGAACGACCTCCCGAGGTCCGCGCATACGGCGCCGGCGCGCTGCTCAGCCAGACAAGCATCGCGCGGAACGCGGTCGCGAATTCGACGTTGACGCTCGCCGGGGGCATGATGCCGAAATCCACCTGCAACGTCACCATCAAGCTGAAGGGCAGTACTCAGAGCGGCAAAGCGGTGAACGCGGCCCTGTATCTCACGATACCCGTAAGCAACGAGGATCTTAAATACAAGAAACACCAGGTCGTCGAGGATCCCGAGCTCGACCGCAAGATCCAGCAGGCGAAAAAGATCCTCGGCAAGGATTTCGTCACCGTCGACGAGCTGCGAACGCTCGAGAAAGAAGGGAAGCTGTAAGCGTGACACGAAAATCCCTTCGCGGGGAGGAGCCGCGTACGGCCGGCGCCGTGCGGCTTCTTCTCTACACATTGTTTTTCATTTCCGGGTTCACCGGCCTGGTGTATGAAGTCGCGTGGGTGCGGCTCTTCACCGGGGTGTTC
>JAGODA010000114.1 GCA_017998475.1 Spirochaetota bacterium
CTGTGATTATATGATTCGCGACCGGGCTGAAGAACAATCCCCCCAGACCCGAGGCCGTGAAGACCACTCCCATCGCAAGACCGCGCTTCTTATTGAACCAGTTGGTGATAAGCATCGAGACCGGGATGATGTGTGCGGCCGCGTGCCCCACTCCGACAAAGAACGATACGATGTAGAACTCCGTAAGCGTCGTGCACAGGGAGTAGGCCGCGAACCCGGCGGCCAGAAGAAGCGTCGACGCCCCCATCACGATACGCACGTTATATTTTTCAAGAAGCTTACCCGCAAGCGGCGCCCCGAAGGTCATGGTGAGCGCCACGATGGTAAAATAGAGCGAGAAATCGCCGCGATTGAACTGCAGATCGGTTACCACCGGTTTGAGAAATACCGGTATGGCGTTGATACCGATACCGACACCCAGGAAGTTGAGGATAAAACCACCGGCCACGATCCACCAGCCATAGAACAGTTTGTTTCCGCGCTTCATACGACCTCCCTTTGTCTTTATAATTACAGGCTATATCTTTAACAGTCGTTTCGCGTTTCCACCGAGCCACAGCGCTTTTACCTCGTCCTTCAGCGGCAGGGCCATAACCTCCCTCACCCCGGTCTTGAAGTCCTGGGCCGGCCACGCGGTGGCGAACAGTATTTTCTCCCGGAGGATGGAGTTACCGTAGCGCATGAGCGTGTCCCAGCCCGAGCCGTCGGCCGCGAGATATCGCGGGTTGATAGCGGCTATGTCGGCGTACACGTTCTCGTGCCTCCAGAGCACCGCCATCATCTCGGGCACCCAGGGCCAGCCACCGTGGCCGGCGATGATTTTAAGTTCCGGGAAATGGCCGGCCACCTCATCGAGATAAATCGGGCGCCCGAAGTCCATGGGGAGCCCCGGCACAAAATTGAGCGAAGTGTGAATCCACACCGGCATTCCCAGCTCCACGCATTTTGCGTAGATGGGATAGTAGAGCTTGTCGTTGCTGTTGATCCTGTGCAGCCACGGCTCCAGGCAGAGGCATTTCATGTCCATGGTCTTCGCGAGATGTTCTATCTGTCGGACGGCCTTCATTCCTTTATGCGGATCGACCGCCCCCATAAACAGGAACCGTCCGGGATTCTGTCGAACGAATTCATGGACCGCCTCGTTCGGTGTTACCATATTGAAGCTGGTTTCGGCGTCTTCGGCGGTGAGGAGCACCTGATCCACGCCCGCGTCATCCATGAGGGCCAGAAGAAAGCCTGCTGGATCGCTTTTCATCGCCTGTATGGCCGCCTCTTTTTCCGCGTCTGAATAGAGCTGGTTGTATTTCGCGAATGGGCCCGTCGGATTCGCGAAACCCTCCAGCGTCTCCGGAAGCGGCGGTATCACACATACGTCGATGACCGTATTTCCGTTTATACTCATGTTATTCTCCTGCTTCTCAGTCCTTGTTGAAAACCTGCTTCCGGCACGTGTATATCGCGCCGGCGCTCACTTCTTTTCGTACATCCTCTCGAAGTAGTTGATCTTGTACTCTGAGCGTTCCAGCGTATTCGGCGGAATCATTTTGATCTCCGGCGTGAACACCAGCTTTTCCTTGATACTCCTTTTGAGACGCGCGGCGAGGTCATTGATTTTATCTCCCGAAACACCCTCCCCGTGCTCGATCTTAAGCTCCAGGTTGGTGCTTATGGCCGGGCCGGGTTCGTAGAGAACGATCCTGAACTCGCCCGTGGTCTCGGGCATGAACGAGCTTATTACGTCCTTCACGGCCGATGGGAACACGTTGACGGCCTTCACCTTCAGCATGTCGTCGCTGCGGCCGAATACGCTGAAACGGAAGGAGGTTCGGCCGCAGGCGCAGCGCGAGGTGAAGACGCGCACCATATCCCTGCAACGGTAGCGGAGAACCGGCGTGGCCTCTCGGTCAATGGTGGTGTACACGATCTCGCCCTCGGCGCCGTCGACCATCGGCACGCTCTTGAGCGTGGCCGGATCGATAAGCTCGGCCTGTATGAGCCCCTGACCGCAGAAATGCATCCCTTCCCCCTCCCCGCATTCGCTGGCCAGGTCGGCGGCGACATCGGCGAGCCCGTAGAAGTTCCGCGCAACGATGCCCCACTCCTCTTCGATCTTGCGCCTGTCCTCCTCCGGCATCGCCTCGCCCGCCATGAAGCCCTTCATAAAACCCAGGCTGACGGGCTCGATTCCGAGCTGTTTGCGGACATAGTCGGCAAGAAAGACCGTCGACGACGGGGTCGCGAACAGCACCGTGGGCTTCATCGTCATAACGATCTGCATGAGCTTCTCAAGACCCGTGGTGGCCAGTGGCGCGGGGATTACACATACGCCCATCGCTTCGGCCGACACCGCCTCGGAGAGGCCTCCGACAAAGAGCGTGTAGTTGGCGGGATGTACGAACGAATCGCCGGGCCGAAGTCCGCCGGTCCACGCGTGCCGCGCGAAGAGCTCCTTCCAGACGTCCGCGTCGTGCCGCGTAAGGCCGATATACAGGGGGCGGCCGGTCGTACCGCTTGTGCCCTGTATGCGCACCAGGTCCGATTTCGGCGCGCACTGGTGCCCGCCAAGCCCGCCTTCTTCAGCCTGAGTCTGACGAAGATCATCCTTCGATGTAAAGGGCAGCTTTACGATGTCATCACGCGTTTTGATCTCTCCGGGCTCAAGTCCGATCTCCTTGAATTTCGCCCGATAGAATGGCGAGTTCCGGTACACATAGCCGACCTCTTTTACAAGCTTCTCCGATTCCAGCCTGAAAAGCTCTTCCGCCGACATTGTTTCGACCTTTTCATTCCAGTACCTTCCGTTGATGTCCATCCCACCTCCTTCGTAAATGATTTTCAGAATAATCCGAAACCTATTCCCCGCCGACAGTCGGGAAACAGGTCATTTCCGGCCACGCATCTCACACCGCCCGCTTTATAAATGAATGAATAATCATTCAATATAGAAGTAAAAAATATCACCTGGCCGCCTTCATACAAAACGTGGTTACTCGCTCAACATCGGCGGCGCTGAACTTCCTTACTTTCGATTTCGCCTCCATCCGAATCTGCATCTGCTGGAGCGGGATGGAAAAGAAGATGATATATACATCCTCGGGAGTAAGCGCGGGATTGATCTCCCCGGTAGAGACACCTTTCCTGAGTATGGTCACACACTGGTCGCGCGTCGCCTTGAGGCGCGAAACGGGTATATGGAATCGATGCTCGTTAATGAGAAAGAAAAGAAATTTTACCAGGTCAGGCTCGCTGTCACTCATCGAGAACATGTAGGCGGTAATCCTGGAAACAGCCTCGCGAATCGACCTGCATTCCTCGAGCGTGACGTCGATGTAATTGTCGAACGCCTCAACGCGCGATTCGTAGATCGAGCGCACCAGGTCTTCCTTGTTTTTATAGTGGCTGTACAGGTACCCGGCCGACACACCCGCCTTCTTCGCTATTTCCGCGACCGACGCGCCCGCATATCCCTTGCTCACTATCATGGATATGGTGGCTTTTTCAAGCCGTGTGCCGAGCTCCTGGTTGACCGTTCTAGCCATGGTATTTTAAATGAATATTCATTCATTAATATACTGATACTATTGATGATGCGCCATTTCTGTCAAGCCATTTATCACACATTGAGGCTCCTCCGTCATCATTTTCATGTAAGATCCTGTACTCCCCACCGCGCTCAGCCAAACCAGCTTGACAGTCCCCTGAAAATATCCCACACTCCCCCATCATTCCGAAGGAGGCCCGCATGAAATCCCATGGCATTTTCGGCCGCTTTCTCGTTCCGCTGTTCATCGCGCTGGGCACGCTCGCCGTATCGAGCCTCGCCTATCACTGCTCCACCCCGATGGCTCCGGGCACGCTCCGCGCGTTCGTGAAGGACGTTTCGGGCGCGCTCATGTTCGTCTCGATCTGGTTCTTCGCCCTCATCGGCCCGCCGATTGCCTATTTCCGCGGCGCCTCGTTCGCGGAGCGTCTAACCGTTGCCTTCGCCAACCCGCTGGTCTGGCTCGTCCGCATGGCGCTCTCCGTCTCATGCCAGTTCAGCGCCGTCGAAATGGTATATTTTTTCTTTCTTCCGTGGACCTTCGGTGTGGTGTCGGTTACACTCTTTATCTTTTCCGTCGCCGAGCTCGCGTGCAGGGCCGTTGACCGTCGGCGCGGGATTGATGTCAGGGTCCTCCATCCGGCCGTACTCTCACTCCTTGCGGCCGGAATGGCCGGCGTGTACTTCGGCCTCATAAAGGGCCAGGAATGGGCGTACGTGGTGGTGAACCATTACGCCGACCACTTCGTCCGATAGGAGGCCCCCGTGAAAAAATATACATCGATACAGAACGAAAACGATCGTCCCCTTTCGCGCCGCCAGGCGCTCGCGGCGGCGGCGGGCGCCGCCGCCATGGCGCTCGCGAACAGGCTTCCCTTCGGAAATGCCACGCTCGAGGCCGCGCCGCGAAGGAGGCCCAACATCATCTTCATCCTCACCGACGACCACCGCTACGATATGTTCGGGGCGCTGGGGCCCCCATTTCTCAAGACCCCCAACATGGACCGGCTCATCCGCGAGGGCGTACTCTTTTCCAACGCCTTCGTCACCACCTCGCTCTGCAGTCCCAGTCGCGCGAGTTTTCTCACCGGTCGCTACGCCTCGTCGCACGGCGTCATCAACAACTTCACGCCGTGGAACGAGGGCAACATCACCTTCATGGAGCTTTTAAAGAAGGCCGGATACGACACGGCCTTCATCGGCAAATGGCACATGCCGGGAGGGGGGCTTCCGAAGCTCCGCGGCGTCGATCTCTTCGTTTCATTCACCAAAAAGGACGGCCAGGGCGATTACTACGACTGCCCGCTCTTCGTCAATCACCGTCCGGCGGCGCCGCGAAAGGAATACATCACCGAGGAGCTCACCGACTACGCGCTCGACTTCATAAAGGAGCGGGCGGACAGGCCGTTCTGCGTTTACCTCTCGCACAAGGCCGTGCACCACGACTGGAAGCCGCCGCGCCACCTGAAGGGCATATATAAAAACGAGAAGATCGATTTTCTCGCGCCCGAATCGGACCGGTGGAACACATGGAGCGGCAACAACTGGCTGGAGGGCTCCATGGGATCGATGCACGGCATCTATCGCCGGTACTGCGAATGCCTGACCTCGGTCGACGAACAGCTCGGCAGGGTCCTAAAACAGCTTGACGTGATGGGAATTCTCGACGACACCGTCATCGTGTACGCCGGGGACAACGGGTACATGTGGGGCGAGCACCGGCTGTACGCCAAGCACTGGCCCTACGAGGAGTCCATGCGCATCCCCTTCGTCGTGCGCTACCCGCGCCTGGTGCGCGGTCCGGGGCGCAGGGCGCGCCAGATGGCGCTCAACATCGACCTCTTCCCGACGCTCCTGGAGCTTGCAGGCGTTCGTCCGGAGAGACCGGTGGACGGCGAGAGCCTGGTGCCGGCGCTTCGGGACGCGAAGGCGCCCGGAAGGCGATCGTTCATGTACGAGCTCTTCAAGGACTTTCCCTTCGGCGGGAGGGTTCCCCCGCACCGGGCGGTGCGCACGGAGCGGTACAAGTACATCGAATGGGAGGCCTGCCGCGCGAACGAGCTCTACGACCTGGAGGAAGATCCGCGCGAGCTTTCGAATATCATCGGCACCGTGCAGGATAAAGAACTGCTTCCGGCGATGAAGAAGGAGCTCGAGCGGCTGAAGCGCCGTTACGCGGCGGCGCGCTGAACCGTATCCCCGGCCCGAACGACCGATAACCCGGAGTCACTATGCCGCTTCCGAAACTGTATCTGCTTTCGCGCGAATACCGCGCCGACGGCATCGTCGATATCGCCGGCGCCGTGCGCGGCGCGCTCGAGCACCTTGGGCTGGAAACGACCATTCTGCCGGGTGCGAGTGTGGCGCTTACGGGCGGTAGCCGCGGCATACGCACTATCGACACGATCATGGCCGAGACCGTGCGTCATCTTGCGTCCATCGGCGCGCGGCCTTTCATCGTGCCCGCCATGGGAAGCCACGGCGGCGGCACGGCCGACGGCCAGCGGGCCATACTGGCGTCCTACGGCATTACCGAGGAGACCATGGGCTGCGAGATACGCGCGTCGATGGACGTGGTGCGGGTCGGCACGACCTCCCTCGGCACGCCCGTATATATGGACGCGCACGCGGCGAAGGCCGACCACATCGGCGTCGTCAACCGCGTCAAGCCGCACACCAAACTCTCCGGAGAGATCGAGAGCGGCCTCGTCAAGATGTGCATGATCGGCCTGGGCAAGCGCGAGGGCGCGGCCACCTATCATCGCGCTATCGAACGGCACTCGTGGATGGAGATCGTCCGCTCGGTGATGGAAGTGGTGCTGGCGAAAAGCGCCGTGCGCTTCGGGCTCGCGATTGTACAGAACGCTCGCGAGGAGATCGCGCGCGTCGAGGCGCTCTCCCCGGCCGAGTTCCTCTCGCGCGAGGCGGAGCTTCTGAGCGAGGCGCGTTCCCTGACGGGGAGGCTCCCCTCGGACGACATCGACCTTCTCATCGTGGACGAAATGGGCAAGGAGATCAGCGGCACCGGCATCGACGCCGCGGTGACGGGGCGAAAGGAGGGCTCGCCCGTGCGCGTGGGCCGCATATTCGTGCGCGACCTCACGGAAGAGACGAAGGGGAACGCCCAGGGCATCGGCCTCGCGGACTTCACCACCAGGCGGCTGGTGGAAAAAATCGATTTCGCGAGGCTGTACCTTAACTCGCGGACTGCCTACCGAACGGACACGTGCAAGATTCCCATGACCTTCGAGACCGACCGCGAGGCCGTGGAGACGGCGCTTAAAATGTCGGGGACCGGTTCGCCGGAGGAGCTCCGGCTGGTGTGGATTCGGAACACCCTCAGCATGGAAACGGTCGCGGTTTCGAAGGCGGTGCTTGACGGCCTCTCCGGCGAATACGCAAGCGCGCGCGGACCATTTGACGCGGGATTCGACGCCGAAGGGCGGCTTATCAGCCCGTTTGCGTGAGTTTACCGGCGCATTTTCCATGAGAGAGCCGGAGAAAATGCTAGAGTATAAGGAGGCCGCGCGGACGGGCACGGCCTCGACCGATCGACGGGAGGACGCGATGAAGGAGAAGGTACTGGTCTTCGAGGCCATGAGGTGCACAGGGTGCAGAATCTGCGAACAGTGGTGCAGCGTACACCATTTCGGCGCGGCCGGCCCGTCGCTCTCGCGCATCACGATCATTCGCGACCACGTCAACCAGATCGACAACGGAATCATCTGCCACCAGTGCGTCGACGCGCCGTGCATCGCCTCGTGCAAGTTCGGTGCGCTTTCGAAAGACGGGACCACCGGCGCCATCCTCGTCGATATCGAAAAGTGCACGGGCTGCCGGCGCTGCATAAAGGCCTGCCCGCACGGAGCGGTCCGCATGCACCCGGAGGAAAAGTACGTGCTCATCTGCGACCTCTGCGGCGGCGACCCGAAGTGCGTGCGCCATTGCCCGGAGAAGGCCGTCCAGTATCTCGAGCGCGGCAAGTCCGAGCGCCCCTATCGATCGGTTCTGGTCCGTGGACTCTCGCGAAGAGGTGAATGTGATGAACAATAACGATAGCCTCAGGGCATTCTTCGGCGACGTGGTGCGCGTCAATCTTACGACGGGTGCGATAACGCGCGAGGAGCTACGGCTCGACGCCGTGCGGCGCTTTATCGGCGGCCGCGGCCTGGGGGCCTGGTACCTCTACAACGAGGTGGGGCCCGATGTCGATCCGCTCGGCCCCGATAACAAGCTCATCTTCATGAACGGGCCGTTCGTCGGCACCCCCCTTCCCGCGGGCAACAAAGTGAACCTCGCGTTCAAGTCGCCGCTCAGCTTGAGCTACTCATATTCCCTCTGCGGGGGACACTGGGGCCCCGAGCTCCGCTTTACCGGCCGGACAGGCCTTATAATAGAGGGAAAATCGGACGCGCCGGTCTACCTGTGGATCGACGACGACCGGATCGAGCTCCGGCCCGCCGCGGGCCTCTGGGGCAGGACGGTGCCCGAAACGGAGAAGCGCCTCCGCGAGGAGTTGGGCGGAGACGAGCTCGTCCAGATCGCGTGTATCGGGCCCGCGGGCGAGAAGCTGAACAGGATGGCCTGCATCACCGCGGGCCATTACCGGGAGTTCGGGCGCGGAGGATGCGGCGCGGTAATGGGAAGCAAGAACCTCAAGGCGATAGCCCTGCGCGGCACCGGGGTTGTGCGTCTTCACGACGCGGCGGGGGTGATGGAGCTCACCGAGGCCCTGACGGCGGGCCTTAAAATCCACCCCAAGATAATAGACCGAAGGAATTTCGGCACGCCGGAGCTCCTCAAAACCATCAACGACAACGGCCTTCTCTGCACGCGGAATTTCAGCGAAACGCATTTCGAGGAGGGGTATCGCCTGGAGGGCCCGCGGATGCGCGAGGACATCGTGGTGGGCGACGCCTCGTGCTTCGCGTGCCCTGTGGCCTGCGGCAAGAGGAGCTATGTGAAGGCCGCTGACGGAAGGCCCATGCTTCTGGAGGGGCCGGAATTCGAAACCATTTCGCTTCTGGGAGCGAACTGCGGCGTTTCCGACTGGGAATCGCTCGTCGAGGCAACGCTGGTCTGCGACGAAAACGGTTTCGACACCATGAACGCCGGCGGCTGCGTGTCGCTGGCGATGGAATGCTTCGAGAAAGGCATTTTGACGCTCGAGGATACGGGCGGGATCGAGCTTCGCTTCGGCAACGGCGCCGCGCTGGTGGCCGTTCTGCGCCTCATGGCACGACGAGAAGGTATAGGCGACATTCTGGCCGGGGGCGTGAAACACGCGTCCGAGCGCTTCGGCGCGCCGGAGCTCGCCATGCACTCGAAGGGACAGGTGCTGGCCGCTTACGATCCGCGCGGCTGCAAGGGCATGGCGCTCACCTACGCGACCTCCCCCAAGGGGGCGCACCACATGATCGCGACCACCATGGGCCCGGAGATCGCCGGAGGCACCCGGCTCTCGTACGAGAACAAGGGAGCGCTGCAGAAGGAAAACCAGCTCAGCATGTGCACCGTCGATTCGCTGGGGATGTGCTCCACCCTGCGCGGAGGTTTCGGCATGGGCGACCAGGCCAGAGGATTCAGCCTCGTCACGGGCATCGAGATGGACATCGACGGCCTCAAGCTCGCGGCCGAGCGCGTCATCACACTGGAACGCATGTACAACGCCCGCCTGGGCGTCCGCCGGAAGGACGACACCCTGCCGACGCCCCTCCCGATCTAACCCGTGCCC